>CAZKFB010000031.1:0-15170 GCA_964551965.1 uncultured Muribaculaceae bacterium | reverse complement strand
ACACAATTATAATTATAGATATGCAAATAACAATTTTTTTATTTTTCATAGAATACTATCCTTTCTCTTTAATATTTCTTATATATCCATTGAAGTGTATTGTCAGATTTTATATAACCTTCAGCTAAACGTTTTACGCTTTCGCCTTCATAAATTATAAATTTTATAGCATATCCCCTTAGGTATTTATTATTTGTTCCTTTTATTGCAATATATTCTGCGTTAGTTACATCGTGACATCCTGAAGCAACAATTTCATCACATGCATCCATTTCTTTAACTAATGCTGTAGTAAGGATTGTATCAATACCTTTGTTTCCCCAATGCATAGCTAGTTCAAAAGAAGCCTCCTCCGCTCTCATTCCACAACCTAAATCATAGTACAATGGGACATCTTTTTCTAATTCAGTTAAACATTCTGTTTGTTCTATCTTTTTTTCAGTAGTACTTGATTGCTTCGTAGTCTTCTTTGTTGATGACTCACTTATAACTTTCTTCTTAGTTGA
This sequence comes from uncultured Muribaculaceae bacterium, assembly GCA_964551965.1. Lineage (GTDB taxonomy): Bacteria > Bacillota_I > Bacilli_A > RF39 > UBA660 > CAG-582. The sequence continues at coordinate 14,664 of CAZKFB010000031.1, read as the reverse complement.
AGATTTCTCAATAGTTATATTAGTTTTTGAAGAAACAATTGAAGTATTTTCTTCTTTAATTGTAGTAGTTTCAAGTTCAGTAGTTGTTTTATAACTGGTTGTAGTTGTTGAAGTATTATCATTTAATCTAGATAAATGGTCTTTATTATTCATTAAAACAAATATTGTTGTTATTCCAGCAATTAAAACAATAATTAGTATAAATATGATAATTTTATTTGATAAAATTTTCTTCATATTCTTCCTCTTTTTCTTTAACTTTATTATAAAATTATATTTTAATATACTCAATAATTTTTGCAATATTTATTATTTATTTTTCTTATTATTTAATCTATAATTGATATGGGTGATATTATGTTACGAGTAAGACATTATACATTAACTGATAAGCTTATTCCTAAATCAATAAAGATAGTTAATATATCTGATGTTCATAGTGATTATCTAAAACTGCAAGATGCCCTAACATATGCAGCTTTTATTGATGCTGATATTATTACAATAGTTGGTGATTTATTTGATGCTATTGGAAATGAAAATAATCAAAGAATAGTTGAACTATTATCTTCACAAGATAGAAAAATATTTATATCTCTTGGTAATCATGATTATATTGATTTTGATAGAAAAGGATTTTTTGGAATATTTCATAAAAATGATGATATGTCATATTTTAACTATTTAAATAGTAAGCCTAATATAAAAGTTTTTATTAATGATGGTGATATAGAAGAATATGATAATATTATATTTACAGCCTTTGATCCCGGATATTCTTGGTATTATGATACGGAAGAAGATAAAGAATTATTTTCCAAATTATTTAAAGATTATTTAGGTTTATTTAAAGATACTGATAAATTTAGGATAATGTTACTTCACTCCTGCAATGGATTAATTACCGATAATGAGTTAAAGAGTGAAATTCCTAATATCAATCTTGTATTGTCTGGTCATAATCATGCTGGTCAAACTCCCGAATTTATTCAAAGTATTTCAAAGAATAATCGTGGAATTGTTTGCCCTTTTGAAAAGTTTTTTATGAAAGGTAGTTATGGTTATTGGACAAATAATAACACTAGTATCATACTATCAAACGGATTAACTAAAATGGGTGAAGGTCATGGCCCTGCTCTTTTATGTAAATCTATGAATGCCATACTAAAAGAAGATATTGAAGTTATCAACTTAGTTAATGGTGATAAGCACGAATTAAAAATGAATAAAAAAGAACTAATAAAAAAGATTTAAAGCATGGTAATATACCATGCTTTTTATTATTCTACTTCTTGTTCAATTAGTTTTTCTACACACTTCATATAGACAATTTGAGTAACTTCACAGTCACTTTCTGATCTATGTGATACATTATCAATATTCAAATAGTTCTTCAATGTTTCTAGTTTATGGTTAGGTGCATCAGGAATACACTTCCTAGCTAGAGACACGGTGTCAATATACTGAATATTAACCCTATCCAATTCTAGAGGTGATCTCTTAATTGTGCTTTCCAAGAACTTTATATCAAATAATATATTGTGACCAATTATAACACTCCCATTAATGAATTCAATAATACTCTCTAAATGTTCATCGATTGGCAGAGCATCACTCACCATTTCATTACTAATATGTGTAATATTAGTAATAAATTCAGGAATAAGATTTCTTGGTTTAACTAGTGAAGATAACTTATCTACTAATTTATTATCTTTATACTTTAGAAATGAATATTCAATAATCTCATTATTATTAGGATCTAATCCTGTCGTCTCAGTGTCGAATACAATGTAATCTCCAGGATAGTTTAATCCATGCGTGTTATATCTAGAATATGAAAATTGAAGGTTTAAAAGTAATGAATTAATTCCTTTAGTTAAAGAAATTAGTTCTTCATTCATCATCTTATAACGAGAATTAACTTTGTTATAATCTGTATTGTTGGATTCATATTCTTTTATTTCATTGATAAGATTGTCTCTTTCTTGAATTAATTCTTTTATTGTATTTTCATCGATATACATTTAATCATTCTCCTCAAAATATTTGCTGTTTTCTTGAAAAAATTCATAATAAACCTTCATATTATTTAATTCTGTCCATTTTTTCTTGCATGCTGGTACATCATCTAAATCATAAATAATAGCATCTTTTAAGCTTAAAATAAATGGTGAGTGTGTCGAAATAATGAACTGACAATTATAAAACCTTGCTGACTCTTCAATGAATTGTGCTAATTTCACTTGATTTTCCGCTGATAAACTATTCTCTGGTTCATCAAGTAAATAAATGGCATTTTCTTTAATCTCTTGTTGCCAAAAATCTAAAGCTGATTCGCCGTTTGATTGTAAAACAATATTATTATTCGTTAAACGTGAACGAATATACTTAGATTTAGTCATTCTTTTTGCATCAACACTGTTCTTTAAATCGTCATATTCTCTTAACGGACTAAATGATTTTTCGCCATATTTAGCTGTATCATATTCTACTATTAATTCTCTCTTACGACGGTCTACTCCATTATTGACAGCTCTTAAATCGAGCAAATAATCAAATATATCATCACTTGAAATATACTTTTTTTCGATCAAATCAAATTTGTTCTCCAGTTCATATTGGCAATAATTACAATAAGTCTTAAATAACTCGCCGCTATTTCCCATACTTCGACGACTTGATGAGATAACAGTTGAAATAATATTTAGAAGAGTCGTTTTTCCCGAACCATTGCCACCATAAAAACAAGTAATTGGTTCAAATTCAATTTCTCTTAAGTCCTTTTTGGGGAATATATCTATTGGGTATATGGAATTATCAATTCTTAGTCTGCCAAAGACAATTCCCTTTTCGGCATCTTCACTTGGCAAAAAAAACCATTTTATCACTCCCCACTACTTATAACCATTTATATCATAGTATTCTAAGAATAATCTTGCTGATCTTTCATATGTATAATCAATACTTGAAACTTTACTATTTAAGAATAAAGAATCATAATTCTTAAAAGGAGCAAGATAATATTCTTCAATATTTTCTTTATATTTACTATCTTCAGTAACATCGTTTTGTTGATAGATAGATTTATATAATTTATCATTTTTTAATGACTCTTTTATTTTATCATAACTCTTCTTATTTATTTCTTTTTGGAAATTGAAATGTTTATTATTATTTTCATTAATTGATATTATTATATCTTCAATAGTTACTTCTTTTTCATCAATTACTAGTTTACCACCATCACTTGTAAGTAATTTTAAAGATTCTTCTAACTCTTTTTCATGGCCTATATAATTTTTTAAATAATATGAGGATACATAAAGCTTATCAGAACCATTTATATAATCTCCATTATTTTTGGTATATAAATTACAAAGTTCATTGTAGTTATTTGTTAAACATTTTGAAACAACTTCATCTTCTGTATCATTAGAAATATCCTCATCTATTTCATAAAGTGCATAATTAACTCTTGAGAAGGCTTCTAGGTAGCCTGAATAATTAGAGACAATATTATCACTTTTAATACCTGATAAACTAGATATAAATACAGTTTCATTTTCCCTAACTATACCTTTAGTATGTGTGTACTCATGAGCTATTGTATTAATTATTATTACTGGATCTATATTATAATCAAAATAAGTGCTATAGAAGTGTGTTAATCCATAAGTTGATGATCCAACAATACCTTTTAATGTATTATTTAAATTGGAACTTCTTGCTGGATATAACCCTTTTAAAAGTGTTATTTCATCATCGATATTATGTAAGTCTTTTATAACTTGTTTATTAATATCACCATCAAATTTTACTTTCCCATCTATTCTATTTTGCTTATCTCCATATTCTAATACTTTATTTTTTAAATATTCATTTAATTCAATTAAATTTTCTTTAGTATATGTTTTGTTCTTAGTACTTTCGAATATTAAATTATCGAGATTAGGTAAATGCAAATAATAACAGCTTATTATTAAGTAAGAAAATATTATTAAGATATATATAAAAGACACTTTCTCGATACGATTATACATTTTATTTTTAAATTCTATACTTTTCTTTGAACTAACAATTACGGATTCAACAATCATTAAAATAAATAATGTAACTAGAAAAAATAAGATAAAGAAATAAGATCCATAGTTAATATAACTAGAAAGATAAAAAATTATACCATTTAAACTATTTACTATATGGTTAATAAAAAACAATGCATATTCTTCAGAAAAATACATGATAACATTATTAATTAACATAAGAACTAGCATAACTATTGTAAAAGTTATAACTACTTTTGAACTTTTATTAAGTTTTTTTATTTTCTTTAACTCTTCTTTTTCTTGTTCACGTTTAAGTCTCTTTTCTTCTTTAGTTAGTTTCTTCATTTTTTTCTCCTCGATAATTCTTCAAGATTGATTCTGCTACTTTTAGCCCATCAATAGCACTAGAAGTTATACCACCAGCATAGCCAGCTCCTTCACCAGCCGGAAATATTCCTTCAATAGGTGATTCTAGATGTTCGTTTCTATCTATACGAATTGGCGATGAAGTACGAGTCTCAACAGCTGCTAATATAGCATCATCATATTTGAAATTCTTTATCTTTTTATCAAAAACTTCAATAGCACTTTTTATAGCATCAGTTATAACTGGATCAAATAAGGAATTTAAATTAGCAAATTTATAACTTCCCTGAATTTTTAAATTATCCATTTCGGTTACTGTTAATTCATTATGATAAAAATCTTTTAATGTTTGAATTGGTATTGACCCATCCCCCAATTTATAAGCATTCTCTTCTAAATCTCTTTGATATTTAAGTCCGCTTAAGACTTCATTTCCATAATCACTTTCAGAAACCGTAACAACAATAGCCGAATTAGCATATCCACTATCTCTTTTATGATAACTCATACCATTAACACATATACGATTTTTTTCACTAGATGCATTAATAACATATCCGCCAGGACACATACAGAAAGTATAAATTCCGCAGTTATCTTTTTGACAAGTTAATTTGTAAGTTGCTGGAGACAAAGTTTCTGCAAACTTTTCACTATATTGGGCTATATCAATTAATCCTTGAGGATGCATTATTCTAACTCCTATAGCAAATCTCTTAGATTCTAAAGGTATTTCTTTCCTGTATAACATTTCAAAAGTATCACGAGCTGAATTACCTATTGCTAAAATAAGTATATCTGTATTTATAAATTCTTTATTATTAATTTCAATTCCTGTTACTCTACCATTCTGAATAATAATATCAGTCATCTTAGTATTGAATAAGAATTTGCCACCTAAATCTTCTATTTTATGTCTTAGATTCTTAATTACTACTTTCAACAAGTCTGTTCCGATATGGGGTTTATAACTGTATAGAATATCCTCATCTGCACCACATTCAACAAATGTTTTAAATACTTTACGACATCTATTACCAGTATCTTTAATTAGAGTATTTAGTTTGCCATCAGAGAAAGTCCCTGCTCCACCTTCACCATATTGAACATTTGATTCTTCATCAAGTTTATTCTCATTAATTAGTATATCGACATCTCTTACTCTTTCATCGATTTCCTTACCACGTTCAATAATAATTGGTTTAATCCCATGCTCAAGTAAATTTAGAGCTGCAAATAGCCCGCAAGGACCAGATCCTACAATAATTGGTGGATTTTTTATCGTTTTTGTTCCTGAACATTCTACAATATAAGCCATATTTGGACTAATAAGAATATCATTACTATTTTTCAAATTGTCCAAAACTTTATTCTCATTATCGATAGTAATATCTACTTCATATACATAGTAAATATCATTTTTATGTCTTGCATCGATAGATTGTCTAATTACTTTTATATTTTCTATTCTTGATGAATCAATATGTAATTTTTTAGATACAGACTCTTTAATATTATCTAATGTATTATCTAACACTGGCACTTTCACTTGCCTTACTCTTAACATAAATGACACCCCACTATATAACCACTAATAAAAGCAAAAGAAATATTATATCCACCACATAATCCAGCAACATCTAATGCTTCACCTACTATGTATAAATTCTTAACTTTAGTAGACTCAAAAGTATTTGGATTAATATCAGTTAGATTTAATCCCCCAATACTAACTTGACTAGTTTCTAACTCTCCTATAGATAATGCTTTATATCTATTATTTGTAAGTGCATTAATTAAATCATCTTTTTCTTTTTCAGTTAAACTATTATATCTTTTATCTTTATTTAAACTTATATAATCAAGTAAATAGAACATTAATCGATAATCTAACATACTCTCTAGTAGTTCCTCTACGCTTGGATTATTGAGTAATCTAGCTCGATTATCTAAGAAATATCCAACTTCATCAATATTATCTAAATAGTTAATAGTTATATCAACATCTTCATCTTTATTCAAATAATATGATACGTAAGAACTAGCATTAAAAGATACAATACCACTTATGCCATCACTTTTAAATAATACTTCTCCACTATCTTGAAATACTTCTTTACTGTTAACAAGAACTTTTATTCTAGCCTTACATCTTATATTTTCAATACTTTTAAAATTACATCCTAAATTAACTCTATTTAATGAAGGAATAAAAGGAATAACATCATGCCCCATATTTCTTAAGATATTCATGATGCTTCCATCGCTTCCTGTTTTTGGCATAGCAGAACCACCCGAAGCAAGTATTACAGCATCAGCATTAATCGATTCATTTTGACTTACAACCGTAAATAGCCCATTATTTTCTCTTATATCTATTACTTTAAAATTATATTTAATCTGAACATTATTAGCCTCTAGTTTCCTCATTAATATTGAAAGCATACTGTGAGAATTCTCTGAATATGGATAATATAAATCCCCTTTAATAGTTGGATACAATCCTAAACTATCTAAAAACTTAAGAGTATTATCAATATTATCTTTAGTTAGAATAGAAGATAAAATACTTACATCATCAGTTATATATTTTGAAGAATCAATATTACTATTCCAATAATTACATTTACCATTTCCACTTAGTAATAATTTCTTACCTAAAGAATTATTACTATCAACTAATACTACTTCATTATTTAAAGATGCCTTAATAGCAGCTATTAATCCACTAGGTCCCGATCCAATAACAACAACTTTCATATAATCACCTACTAATATATTTAACTTAAAAAAGTTCAATTTTCCTAAACTAATTATAACTCTTTTTACTTAACTTAGATAGTAATTTTCTATCTATTATATATATTAGCAATAAATTTTCATTTTACTTCTTTTAAATAAAAAAAGAAAAATATTATTTTTCTTTAAAATCATCTAAAAAGGTATGAGACTCAGAATCTTTATGATAACCTAGAACACAGTTTAGATTTACATTACTCATTGATTTAAATATATTATTATCTATTTCTTCATAAGTTTTTCGCAAATCATTTATTAATTCTTTAATCTCTTTTCTCTTACTTTCAATCTCTTGTTTATTATTCATTTCGGTAAAACGACATGCACAGTTTAAGAAATGTAAGTCATTGTATTTAGCCCATGCAATTATTGCTGCTTCTTTAACTAAATACATTGGTCTAATAAGTTCTAATCCAGGATAATTATCACTTTTTAATTTAGGTAACATAGTTTTTACTTCAGCACCATAAAACATTGATAAAAGAGTTGTTTCTATTACATCATCAAAATGATGACCCAATACGATTTTATTACATCCAATTTCTTTTGCATGGTTATAAAGATATCCCCTACGCATTCTTGCACATAAATAACATGGGCTCTTAAAATCCGTATTATTTACGACATCAAATATATCACTTTCAAATATCTCTATCTCAATATTTAATACCTTAGCATTTTCTAATATTAAGTTTCTATTAACACTTAAATATCCGGGATCCATAACAACATATCTAGCATCAAACTTTACTTTGCCATGAACTCTCAATTCTTCAATGCATTTAGCTAGTAAAAAGGAATCTTTACCACCACTAATACAAACCATTAAAGAGTCTCCTTCATTAATAAGTTCATAATCAGATACAGCACGACAAAAAGGTGCCCATATTGTTTTTCGATATTTAGTTATAATACTTCTTTCAATCTCTTTATATCTTTCCATAAGTTTTCCCCTCAACATTAAAATAATATCATTAATTACTTATTTAAACAAGAAAAAAGAATAGTTATATAACTATTCAAAATAATTATTTTTGTTTAATCCTAAAGTCATAAATCTCCAAGCTGCTCTTTTATTAGTTAGCCATACAAATTTAGGATATTTCTTTTTATTATTAATTATTCTTTTAACCATGAATTCGGCAATTGTCTCAGGATAATCCCCTAGAATATTATACACTTTCTTAGTTTTTTCATCTAAGTCTACTTTTTCACCATCACCTAAAGAAGTACTAATAAAGTTAGTAATCATAATTCCGGGAGTTATTTTACCAATAGTAACATTAATATTCTTTTCTTTAACTTCATGAATTAAAGCATCAGTAAAATAAGTAATTGCACGCTTAGACATTCCATAGATTGATAAACCAGTAATGGTTGCATCATTTGATCCATGTCCTTCGACATTATAGATTGCACCATATCCTTGTTTATTCATTTGATTGAGCACTAATCTCGTAGAATTAACTACCGCTTTTATATCAATATCAATTAATCTATTAATTGTATTTTCATCAAGTTCCCAAATTGGTTTATTAGGTTGATTTACTCCAGCATTATTAATCCAAATATCAATACCACCAAATTCGGCAATTGTTTCTTTAATGACAATATCGATATCACTAGATTTAGTAACATCGACATTAAATGAAAGTATTTCCCCTTCACTTTCGATCTTAGCAAGTTTAATAACAGCCTTATCCAATTCAGTTTCATTAATATCTGTTACAACAACATTAAAATTATTCTTATAAAAGAGTTCCAACATTGCATAACCAAATCCTCGAGCTGATCCCGTTATAACTACTGTTTTCATATTATCACCTATACTAATTATAACATAAGATGCTCAATTAAAGTATGAATCCCAATAATAATTAAAATAATACCACCAATTAATTTAGATGAAGATGCATGATGAACACCAATAAAACTACCAATAAAGGAAGCTATTAAACATAGAATAAAAGTTATAATAGAAATCATTATACAAGATAATACAATAGGCAATCCCATTATACCAATAGTTGTTCCAACCGCGAATGCATCAATAGATGTTGCTATTCCTAACAAGAAAATTGTTTTAAAATTATAATTGCTCTCATTCTCTTCTTTATTTCTATCTTTAATCATATTTATACCAATTATAGCAAGTAAGAAAAAAGCGATATAATGATCTACAGCACCTATATATTTACTAAAATTCATAGAAAGAAGATAACCTAAAAAAGGCATTATTCCTTGAAAAACCCCAAATATACTGCTACACATTAATGCTGTTTTAACTGATCTATTACTTTGCAAACTAGCTACAATGCTTGCTGCAAAAGCATCAGCAGAAAGCCCATAACCAATTAATATTATTCTAAGTATATTCATATTTTCTCCTTATTTAATAATATGTGACCAATAAAAAAAGATACATAGGTATCTATTTATAATTTAATCTTCTAACAATTTCAAATAAAGGTTTAACTTCACTGTTATCAAAAGTATTTCTATTTTCTTCATATTCGAAGAACTCTTTGAATATTGAAATATCACTTATTTCTTGTGAAATGAAATTAGCTTTTAATACGGCATCTAATTTGTCTATTTCATATGCAAGTCGAGCAATCTTTGTTTTCTTTTCTGAAAACTCTTTCCATAAATTAGTGAAGTATTCACCACATCCAATGCTTTCAAAAGTATCGGTTACACCAATTATTTCTAAATCTTTCATATTCTTATGTCGTGGATCCAACTCAGATATATCATCAGATACAATTTCTCCTATTTCATGAATTAATATCATTTCATATGTCTTCTTAGGTTCTTTTATATCTACTAATCTACTTGCATAAAGCATGCTTATAAGAGCAAACATTTGCATTGTATGTAGAGCATCACTTTCATAGTATTCTTGAGGGACTTTACGATCAATCCAACCTCTTCGATTAATAAAAATTAATTTATGAAAGTTTAGGATAGCTTTACCTAAAGGTGTAGAATCATTTATTCCCTTCTTAATTTCGTTTAGATATTTAATTACTTCTTCATTGATAGTAGATACATATAAAGAACTATAATAGTTTTCATAATCACTTAAAGGACCTAAAGAACCATTATTTAACTTCTTTATTAATTCAACTAATAAAGTATCATATATTTGATTATTAACAGCTATATTCTTTTCATTCATAAATAAAGAAACTGTCATAATATAATCAAAGTAATCTTCTACTAAACCTTTATTATTGTTAAACTCTTCTACTAGGATATTGTAATTTTTGAATATCTTTTCCATTTATGTCACTCACCTCATTAAATATTATTTCTTTTGATTTATAATCATCCGTTTCACTTGTTGCTATCCAGCCATACGAATCAATTATTTTACTAAATTCTTCTAACCTAAAGTTAGGTATAGTTATGACTGGTTTTTCAGTACCCAAATAATCAAAAGCATCTTCTAATAATTGTTTTGAATAGCCTCTTTTTCGATATTCTTCATTAATCATAAAAGTACACATTTTCTTTTCTTCATCAGTACTCTTTAAAATTGTAAGACCAACAACTACGAAGGCATCAAGATAAAATATTATCTCGCCTGTACCAGTTAATACTCTAGGTAAACTGCGCCCATAAAACCATTTATAGTATTCTGGATATTGTGCGTGATTATAATCAGTAATCTCATATAATTGATTGGCTGCTCGACTAAAATTAATTCGATCTAATTCACTTATCTTAAATTTTTCCATAACTATCCCCTTGAGGCTATTATAACTCATCTAAATAATATTTGATAGTTTTTTCAATCCAATAGCTATATTTAGTATCTTCCCTTTCTAAAGTTTTAAATTCTTTATATAGATTTATTGCATCGCTTGGATCATGCCATATATCAACAAAGACATAGTCGTATTTGATTTGCCTTTTTGCATATTCGATAGCATCATCACATATTATATTAATTTTATCTTTGAATTCAAATTGAGGTAAAATATAACGCTCAAATAATTCAATTACTGACTTATCTTTTTCAACAATAGTTATACTTTTGACATTATCTTTTAATGATACCATGTAAGGGAAATAACCTATACCTAATCCATAAGTTAAAACATCACCAAAAGATTCTTCTATCGGATCTTTCATCGTATTTATCTCATTTGGTGTTATTAACATCCAAATACGATTATTTTCATATATTGCTGGGAATTTATATACATTTGTAAAGAAACCTATTTGGGGTATTACATAATTATCTTTTACTTCTAAATCATTATAGACAAATAGTTCATAAGGTTTATATTTAATATTTTCAATTTTCCAATTTTTATAATTAATATTATCTAACTTTATATTCTTGAGAAATAAGTTATTATTATATTCACTAGTATCTAATTCTTTAAATATATACTTAAAATATCTATCCATTACTTCTCGATTATCATCTAATTTAAAAAGTGTTGCTATAATTATTCTTACAGTTTCTTCATTAGATAAAATACCTTCTGAATTAACTTCTTTAATTAAAGAATCGTCAATATAGTCTGGATAATCATTAAGTAAAATACTGAAATATTTTAAAATTGTCTCATTCATAATAATCACTGACTATAGTATACCATGTATAAAAAGAAATAATAAACATAAAATATAATAAGTGATGTTTATGAAATTAATAAAAAAAATAGGATTAATATCTACTCCGATAATTGGGGGTTCTATAGTTGGATTTCTAATAAAAGATTCAATTGATTATAATTCAATAATAAAGCCTCCTCTAGCTCCTCCTTCAATTGTATTTCCTATTGCATGGAGTGCTATTTATTTGACTTTAGGTATTTCCTACTATTTAATTAGAAAGAATGAAATCCGAACAAATAAAAGATTAAAGGTATTATATTATACTCAGTTGATAGTTAATTATCTATGGTCAATAATATTCTTTATCTTTAAATTAAGATTATTTGCTTCGGCATGGATAATAATACTTGATATTTTAGTAATTCTAATGATTAAAGAAATGAGACATGAAAAAAGAATATCCACATATTTAAATATTCCTTATTTAATATGGATACTCTTTGCTACTTATTTAACTATTGGCATTTATTTGCTTAACTAAATTATAATATTCTAAGAATGATATTTTGTAAGGAATATCTTTAACTTCATATATATGAATTAATGATCTATCTAATCCTTCTATCTTATACATCTTAGGATATTTTTTTATGACCATATCAAATAATTCTTCTAGAGAATTGAACTTATTTGTGGTATTTATTACCCAACTTGATTCTACCCAATAGAATAATCCATTATCTTCTACGACACATATAGTATGTTTGGCAAATTTATTTGGATTATCATAATCAATCATATATACTTTAGAATCAATTCCCATTTCTTTTAAATAATATTTAGAAAGGTTGGCTTTTTCAAAACAAGTACCTACTTTATACTTCAAAGTATCTTCTACACTCATATATAAATAATTATCTAAGAAATATTGTAGTTTAGAATGGGTATGAATTACATTATATTTATCTACCCATCCATATTTTATATCTTTCATTTTATCAAGTACTTCATTTATTTTATTATCCATTTATCTCACCTGATGAAATTATAACACAAAAAATAAGAGATTAAATCTCTTATTTAGTTAATTCTTCACAAATTAAATTAGTAAGTTCTGTTGGATTTTCAACTGATAATCCTTCAATAAGACGAGATGTCTCATAAAGAATCTTCGAAACTCGCTTTAATTCTTCTTTATCATTTTTATAAAGATTTTCTAATACTCCAGCTATCTTGTGATTTGCATTTATCTCTAGTACTTTCTTAGCACTTACTGATTCATCAGTTGGCATAGCATTAATTACTTTTTCCATTTCAATTGTTACATCACCAGTACTTACTAAACATACTGGATGGTTTTTTAATCGATTCGTAAATTTAACTGATTCTATACCATCAATAGACTTAGATATAAAGTCTAACATTTCTTTATTATCGTTATTCTTTTCTTCGATTTGTTTCTTCTCTTCTTCGTCAGATAAATCAACATTTTCTTTAGCTATATTGATAAGTTTCTTTGAATCATATTCACCTATAGTTTGTAACACAAATTCATCCATATAATCTGTACAATATAGAATTTCATAATTCTTGTCTTTGAATGATTCAACTACCGGTAACATATCTATTTTATCGATTGATTCACCACAACAATAGTAGATAGAATCCTGTCCTTCAGACATATTATCAACATATTCTTTTAAAGTCTTAGATTTATCTTTTAATGAAGTCTTAAATACCAATAGATCTTTTAGTTTATCTTTATTCATACCAAATTGATCATAAATACCAAATTTAATATTAGCACCGAATGCTTCAAAGAACTTTTCATAGTCTTCTCTTTTTTCATTTTGTAATTCAGTTAATTCTTTTATTATCTTTGTCTCTAATGATTTTGCTATAGTAATTAATGTCTTATCTTGTTGAAGAGTTTCACGACTTATATTAAGTGATAAGTCTGGAGAATCGACTACCCCTTTAACAAAACTAAAATAGTCTGGTAAAAGTTCTGCGCACTTCTCCATTATTAGTACACCATTAGAATATAATTGTAATCCTTTTTCATAAGTCTTAGTATAGAAGTCATAAGGTGCATGGGAAGGAATAAATAAAAGTGAATTATAACTTACTAGTCCTTCAGCTGATGTATGAATACGAGCTATTGGAGCTTCATAATCAAAGAACTTATCAGAATAGAAGGTATTGTATTCTTCATCTTTAATCTTCGATTTGTTTCTCTTCCATAATGGTACCATATCATTTAAAGTTTCTATTACTTCTTTTTCGTCTGTCTCTTTAGTTTTTTCGTTATATTCCGACTTATGCATAGTCATCTTAATTGGATAAGTTATATAGTTAGAATATTTTTTAATAAGTGATGATATTGTATGTTCATGTAAAAATTCTGAATAATTATTATCTTCATCATCTTCCTTAATAAATAATGTGATTTCTGTTCCATAACTGTCTTTTTCACATTTGCTTATTGTATAACCGTCAATTCCACTAGATTCCCAAACATTGGCATCGGTCTCACCATAAGATTTAGATACGACTTTAATCTTTGATGCAACCATAAATGCTGAATAGAATCCAACACCAAATTGACCAATTATATCAATATCTTTCTTATGTTCATTTTCTTCTTTGAATGCACTTGAACCACTTTTAGCAATAGTACCTAAATTGTTTTCTAGTTCTTCAGCTGTCATACCAATACCATTATCACTGATAGTAATAGTACGAGATTCTTCATCAACTGCGACATTGATTGCAAAGTCTTTCTTATTTACTTTTACATTTTCATCAGTCAGTGATTTATAATGCAATTTATCTATTGCATCACTCGCATTGGAAATTAATTCTCTTAAGAATA
>CAZKFB010000030.1:0-16102 GCA_964551965.1 uncultured Muribaculaceae bacterium | reverse complement strand
AAACTACAGACCACAATTCTACTTCAGAACTACTGATGTTACTGGTGTAATTGAATTACCTGCTGGTGTTGAAATGGTTATGCCTGGTGATAATGTAGATATGACTGTAGACTTAATCTCAACAGTTGCTATTGAACAAGGAACTAAGTTCTCTATCCGTGAAGGTGGTAGAACAGTTGGTTCTGGTGTAGTTTCTGAAATTATTGAGTAATTAACTATACAATAAAACTCAACATTACGTTGAGTTTTTATTTGCTAAAATTTATATTTATAGTAAAATTATAATAGGTGATATCGTGAAATTTAAAAGTTATGAAGATATAATGGAATTAGTAACAAAGAGAAATCGTATTTCACGCCTAATATTATTGACAATAGGTAGTTTTATTGCTGCCTTAATTTATAATGTATTTGTATCTCCCAATAGTTTAGTATATGGAGGAATAGGTGGAGTTGCTATAATTGCTAATAAACTTATTGGGCTAAACGAGATTATATTTATTGATATTGCAACAATTATTTTAGTACTTATATCACTCATTGTAATAGGCCCTAAGAAGACATCCTATACGATTATTGGTTATGGAATGTATGCTATTATGGTTAGTTTAACAGCTCCTTTAGCTAAATATATTACGTTCAACTTTGATAGTTTTCTATTTAATGTATTATTAGCTGCTATCATTGATGGATTTGGATATGGATTAATATATAAATGTGGTTTTAATACGGGAGGTGCTGATTCGATAATTGCAATTACCCAACACTTCTTTAAAGTTCCAACAGCAAAGTTATCGACAATCATCAATGGAATAATTGTAATATCTGGAGCTTTTGTCTTTGGTATTGATAAGACTATATATGCTATTATTTATTTGAAGATAATGAACTTCGTTTCTAACTATATTATCTTAGGTACATCTACTAGTAAATTAGTATTTATTAAAACAAAAGAACTTAATCAAATAGAAGAATACTTAAAGAGTGAGATTAATGTTGGATATACATTGATTGATTCGGGAAATGGAATTAGTTTCTTAAGAAAGAAGATAATAATGTGCATTGTTCCTAGTGAAATGTTTTATAACTTAAAGAAAGATCTAATAACTATAGATAAGAAGATTGAAATAATATCTAATGATTGTTATACAGTAGAGGGCGGAACAATAAATAAACTAATAAAAGTATAAATATGATATAATGAAATAGGTGATTATATGGATAATAATTTAAATGTTCAAAACAATCCAAGTATTAACAATACACAAGATGATGTTGAAATTATTGATACAGGTTTAAATCCTCAAGTAAATAATTCCAATTCAGTACAAAGTAAAACAAGTATAATCGATATGTATGGAGAAGTTATAACAGATAAGAAATATATAACTAATCCAGCAATTGCAAGAGATCAAGAAATAAACCAAATGATATTAACATTAATTACTCCTGATAAAAGTGCTTTATTAGTAGGTAAGCCTGGTATAGGTAAAACAGCTTTAGTTGAAGGATTAGCTTATCGAATTCAAACTAATCAAGTTCCTGATGCTATTGCTGGTTGGAAAATTATAAAAATTAATTTACCTGCACTACTTGGAAAAATGGTAGTTGATGGTGTTGAAGTATCTAAATTACAATTATTAATTAGTGAATTAGATAATGTTGATAGAACAATTCTATTTATCGATGAAGTACATTTATTAGTTGCTCATAATAATGGATCATTAGATTTAGATTTTGCCAATATGTTAAAACCATACTTAGATCGTGGAAGAATTTTAATGATTGGTGCTACAACTAGTGAAGAATATGAACAATATATCTTACGTGATAGAGCATTTGTAAGAAGATTTATTAAGATAAATATTGAAGAATCTAAACCTGAAGATGTTGTTAAAATCCTATTGGGAACAACACCTAAATTTGAAGCTCAAATGGGAGTTAAACTTAATTATACAGAATTCCAACAGGAGAAAATATTCGAGTGGATGGTAGAACATACTAGCGAGTATAAAAGAATATATGAAGTTCAAAATAGATATCCTGATATATGTTTAACAATGATCTCTAGTGCATTTAGTTATGCAGTATTTGAAAACAGTAAAGTAGTTACTTTGAAGCATATATATTTAGCAATGAAGAATACTAATGCCATATATGAAGATTCAAAAATTAAAGCAATTGAAGACTTTAAAGTAAGATTTGCTCAAATGTTAATCAAAGAAGGAATCGACCCTAATAAAATATAATAATAAGACTCAAGATTAATTTCTTGAGTCTTTTGCATATTTACCTTGATAAGTATCTCTTTTTACCATTTCTTTATCTATATCATTGAGAACACAGAATTTCTTTAGTAACCAAGTAGGTTCAATTAAATCTTCTTTTACGGGATCTCCTGTTATTCTATTAATTACAATATCTTCATTTAATACTTCTAACTGAGAAATAACGATATCGATATATTCTTCTTTCGTTAATACATGAAAGGGTTCCTCTTTATACATATTGGCAAGTTTAGTATTTTCGATTATATGTAGCATATGTATCTTAACCCCATCTATTCCTAAAACATTTAAGTGCTTAGCTGTATTAATCATCATACTCTTAGTCTCTCCCGGAAGCCCATTTATGATGTGAGCAACTACCTTAATATTATTATCCTTTAGCTTTTTTACACATTCATCAAAGTTTTTTAAATCATGTCCTCGATTAATAAATCTTAATGTTTTATCATGCATTGATTGAAGACCGAGCTCAATTACTAAATCACATTTCTTATTTAATTCAATTAAGTATTCTAATACTTCGTCACTTATAGCATCCGATCTTGTTGCAATATTTAAACCAACTACATTAGGTAATCTTAATATAGTTTCATATTTCTCTTTTAAAATATTAACATTTGCATAAGTATTAGTATTAGCTTGAAAATAGCCAATATATAAAGCGTCAGGCCATTTCTTCAACATCATATCTCTAATTGTATTAAATTGCGTAACTAAATCTAAGTTTCTATCTCCAGCAAAGTCTCCACTTCCGAGCGAGGAACAAAAAATACATCCACCCGTTGACACTTTTCCATCTTTATTTGGACAAGTAAAACCAGCATTTAAACTAACCTTAAATACTTTTTTATGATATTTTCTTTTATAATAACAATTTAAAGTATAATATCTTTTATTATCTAATGTGTTTTTAAACATATTATCAACACCTAACTATCAAATATTATATATTTAATAGGAATATTTAGCAAATAAAAAAGAGGAATATATCCTCTAATTATTTCCGAGTTTTAATTTTTGAATTGCTTTTTCTTCAGTATAGGCAATTTCATTAAGTTCTTGAGTTCTTCTATTAAATACATCTGTATAAGTTTCACCTTCATTAATGCTATAAGGTTCCATTTTATTATTTCTTGATAGAATATCACCAATGATATTTTCATCTTCATCGATTAAGAATACAAATCTATCTTTTATATGTGGATTCATTGTTGAACAAATAGTATCGACAACTAAGAATAGACCATCTCTAGCTTCTTCAATGCTACTATAAGAATATTTGCCTTGATTTCCTTCATTTATATTATAAAGAGACATTTTACCTAAATCAGGTTTTAAGAAGCCAATATTATCATGACTTGTTAGAATTAACCTACAAGGAAGTTTTCTAACAAAATCAAATGTATACATTCCCTTAATAACTTCTCTTGCTCTAAAGTGTTTATAAACTGACCATGATACATTTTCTTCTCCAGTTATTATTTCTAGAATAAAGTCAGATCCTTTTCTTGTAATATTTCTTACATATCTTTGACCAGAAAAATAGTTTGCCCCATCACCAGCTAACTCATAAGGTTCATTTTCTTTTCCTTCTTCTTTTTCTTTAACAACAGAAACTACTGAATAATCTAATCTTTCATTATAGAAATCTTTTGCACTTATTCTAATATTTGCAATTGCTAAACCATCTTGAAAAATTAATTGATTATCAGTAATTTCAGCTCTTAATATATCTCGATTATTGATTTTTACTTCCATACTTATTTCCTTTCTTTTATAGTTTTTTATTATAACATAGTAAAATTACTAAATAAAGAATATTGTTTACTTATTTGAATAAAAGTATTAATATATACGTAAGAGGTGAAAATATGAAAAAGAATATAATTTCTTTAATCATTGATATAGTAATTATGTCAATATTCTACTATTTGGTACTTCCGCCAATTAATATTCAAGCTCCTGAATTTTGGGTATTTATGGGAATAGCATTAGGATTATTTGGATATATTAATCTATTCTTAAGTGTTAATCAAAGTAGTTATCGAATTAGTAGAGCTCATCGTGAAATAGATGTTCCTAAAAGTGTACTTATTCCATTCGCGATGATAGCTGTTATTATAATTGGAATACTATTAATTAACTTAGTATGTAGTCCATTATTTAATGCTAAGAGTTATTCAAAGAGAATAGCAATTGATGAAACAGGAGAGTTCTTAAAAGATATTCAAGAAGTAGATTTTAATTCATTACCATTATTAGACCGTGATTCTAGTGAAAAACTTGGAGATCGTGTTATGGGGCAAATGAGTGAATTAGTAAGTCAATACTATGTATCTAATCAATACACACAAATTAATTATAATAATGAAATAATTCGTGTTACTCCATTAGAATATGCTGACTTTATTAAATGGTTCTCTAACCATAAAGAAGGAGTTAAAGGATATATTACTGTTAATTCTGTAAATGGAGAATCAAAATTAGTTAAATTAGATAAAGGTATGAAATATGTACCTAGTGCTCATTTCAATGAGAACTTAAATCGTAAATTAAGATTTAGTTATCCTACAGCTATATTTGGTACAGCTAAATTCGAAATAGATAATGACGGAAATCCTTTTTTCATTGTTCCAACTTATAGTTATACTGCTGTTGGGTTAAAGACTAAAGTAAGTGGCGTAATTATCTTTGACCCAATTACTGGTAAGTCTAAGAAGTATTCAGTTGATAATGTACCTTCTTGGGTTGATAATGCATATAATGCAGATTTGATTATTGAACAAGTAGATGATTGGGGTAATTATCGTGGAGGTTTCTTCAATAGTATATTTGGTCAAAAGAATGTCGTTAACACAACTGAAGGATATAATTACTTAGCTATGAATGATGATATCTATTTATATACAGGTATTACATCAGTTGTAAGTGATGAATCTAACCTAGGATTTATATTATCTAATATGCGTACAGGAGAGACTACTTTCTATTCTGTACCGGGAGCTGAAGAATTCAGCGCAATGTCATCAGCTGAAGGACAAGTTCAACAAATGAAATACAATTCCACATTCCCATTACTTATTAATTTAAATAATAAACCTACTTATCTAGTAAGTCTAAAGGATGATGCTGGTTTAGTTAAGATGTATGGATTCATTGATGTAACTGATTATCAAAAAGTAGTAGTTACTGATGCTTCTAAAGGCATTGTAAACGCATCTATTAATTACTTAAATAACTATGCTGATGATGTAAGCGAAGATATTCTAGAAAAGGAAACAATAACTATTAAGAGTATTACATCAGCAATCAAGTCTGGTAATTCATATTATTACATAACAGATACAAATAATAAGAAATACATTGTATCTATCGAATTAAGTGATAATTTACCATTCTTAAAATCGGGAGATAAATTAAGTATTGGTTACTTTGAATCGAAAAAAGATATAATAAGTATTACTAAGATATACTAAAAACTGCTTTTGCAGTTTTTTATTTGGATATTTGTAAATAAATCTATAAAATTATTGTAATTTATTTTATAATAGTTATTGGTGAATAATATGAATGAATTAATTATAAATGAGTTAATAGAAGAATTAGGAATAGAAAAATGGAGAATTGAAGCGACATTAAAACTATTAAGTGAGGATGCTACAATTCCTTTTATTGCTAGATATCGAAAAGATGCTACCGGATCTTTAGACGAAGAAAATATTAAACTTATTAAAGATAAATATGATTACTATGAAAAGTTGCTTGAAAGAAAAGATGCTGTAATAAGACTAATTGATGAAAAGGGATTATTAACAGAAGAATTAAAGAATAATATTTTAGCTTGTAATAAGTTAACAGAAGTAGAAGACCTTTACCGTCCTTTTAAGGAGAAAAAGAAGACCAAAGCTACTGATGCTGTCAATGCCGGATTAGAGCCATTTGCTAAGATGATAATGTCATTCCCAACGAGTGGAACTATTGAAGAAATGGCACATAAATTCTTGTCTGATAAAGTTAAGACGGAAAGTGAAGCTATAACGGGAGCTGGATATATTATTGCTGAGTGGATAAGTGATAATGCTGGTACGAGAAAGTTTATTAGATCACATTATTTTAAGAATGGAGTAATTGTAACTAAATTAAAGAAAAATGCTAATGATGAACATAAGACATATGATATGTACTATGATTATCAAGAACCAGTTAAATCTATTAAGCACTATCGAGTACTTGCTATTAATCGAGGAGAAGATGAAGGAGTATTAAGTGTATCTATAAATATAGACAATGAATATATTGAAAATTCAATTGCTAAGAGAATGATTAAAAATCCTTCTTCTTTTGTCGTACCTGTTGTTATAGATGCAATTAAAGATTCACTAAAGAGATTAATACTTCCTAGTGTTGAAAGAGAAGTAAGAAGTGAATTAACTGAAGAATCGGAAACAAAAGCAATTGAGACTTTCGGAGTTAATCTTGAACACTTACTTTTAACAAGACCAATTAAAGGAATGACAGTTCTAGGCTTCGATCCGGGCTATGTTAATGGATGTAAGCTAGCTGTAGTAGATGCATCAGGTAATTATTTAGATAGTACTGTCATTAAACCTTTTCTAAATAATGTAAGTGAAGCACAAATGTTAGCTTGTGAAGATATAGTTAAAAAGTTAATTGAAAAGTATAATATAGATATTATTTCAATTGGTAATGGAACTGCATCTCGTGAATCAGTAGAGTTCTGTGCTAATTTAATAAAGAAATATAGTTTAAACTGTAAGTATGTTGTTACAAGTGAAGCTGGAGCATCAATCTATAGCGCATCAAAAGTTGCAATTGAAGAATTCCCCGACTTAGCTGTTGAAAAGAGAAGCGCTGTATCGATTGCAAGAAGAATCCAAGATCCCTTATCAGAACTTGTAAAAATTGATCCAAAATCTATTGGTGTCGGAGAATATCAATATGATGTTAATCAAACAGAACTAGGTAATGCTCTAGACTTTACTACTTCTAAAGTTGTTAATGAAGTAGGAGTATCGGTTAATACAGCATCAAAGAGTATCCTAAAATATGTTTCTGGATTAACTAAATCAACCATAACTAAGATCTATGAATATAAAGAAAAGAATAGAATTAGATCGCGTGAAGAGATTAAATCTATCAAAGGTATAAGTGATAAAGTTTATGAACAAGCAATTGGTTTCTTACGTATTCCCGATAGTATTAATCCGTTAGATAATACGGGAATACATCCTGAAAGTTATGATTTAACTAATAAGATATTGGATAATCTAGGATTAGACTTAAAAGATATTAATACTGAGGAATTTAAATCTAAACTAAATAGTGTAAATATTGAAGAATTAAAACACACTTTTGACAGTGATGAATATACTATAAAAGACATCATAAAAGAATTATTATCGCCAGGACTAGATCCTAGAGATTCTCTAGAATCTCCTGAATTAAAAAGTGATATATTACATATCGAAGACTTAAAACTTGGTATGGAATTAAAAGGTACAGTTAGAAATGTTGCTTCTTTTGGAGCTTTCATCGATATTGGTTTACATGATGATGGATTAGTTCACATATCAAAAATGAGTAAAAGTTTTGTTAAAAATCCAACTGATATTGTCAATGTCGGAGATATAGTTGATTGCTATGTAATTGGTATAGATTTAGAAAAACAAAAAGTTCAATTAAGCTTAGTTAAGCAATGTTAATAAATAATTGCTTTTGAACAATAAAAGAGAATCACATGTGTGATTCTTTTTTTATGATTTTATCAAGATAACACCAATAATAATTAAAAGTCCGGATATTAATTTAATCAAGAATCGTTTTCTATCTTTATCAAGTATTAATTCGATTGTTGCATTAATTAAAGAAGTTAAAGCAAATAGGGGAGCTACAATAGTAACACTTTGTAATTGATAAGCTCGAACCGAAGATATTAACATAAGACACCAAGTAGCTCCAGCTAATATGAATTCTTTCTTCTTATATAAATTAAATTCTTCTTTTAACTTGCGTATTGATAATCTTTTAAGAATAGATATAAATAAAGCTGGAATAGATACCGTAATAACTGTATAAATAGCTAAATTAAAATAATCGGATATATTAACATTTATTAACATTGCAACAGCAAAGAGAAAATTAGAGAAAATACACATTACAAAATATTTGTTAATTTCAAACTTACCATTATTATAAGACATTAATAAGTTTGAAAATATAATTAATATGGCTCCAACTATTTTAATTGGTACTAATTCTTCTTTTAGGAAAACGATACCAAATATTATCATAAATACCGTAGATAGTTGTTTTAACATACTAAAAGTTGATGGATCAAGTCCATATCTAGCTTCTATATTTAAACGATCAGTGACAGCGTATATTATAGTTGTGAGAAGCAGAATCAAGTATATTTTTGGATCACTCGGAAATTTTATCTCAAATAAAGGAATTAATAATATTGCAAACAAAGCCGTAAAAATTTCTAATAATACAGTTAATGAGTTAGCATCCTTCATATCTCGATTAGCACATTTGAAAGCTCGTACAAAAATAGTTGCCGATAGCAAGTAAATGAATACTTGAACTTCCCATTTATTTAAAATTGTCATATTATCACCATAAACATTATAAAATAAAGTATAACCATAATACAATGTTTACCAAAAAAAATTAGCAAAATAATTAAAAAAAGTATTGCAATTGGCAAACAATATGGTATAATGTTAATTGTCTACTTGATGCGGGTGTAGTTTAATGGTAGAGCTTCAGCCTTCCAAGCTGATAACGTGGGTTCGATTCCCATCACCCGCTCCATTAATTGTTTGCCCAATTAGCTCAGTCGGTAGAGCGCACGGCTGTTAACCGTTAGGTCGTAGGTTCGAGTCCTACATTGGGCGCCATTTAGATATTAACCAAACAGAAATGTTTGGTTTTTCTATGCAAAAAATATCTTTTTATCAATATATATATCATTTTTATTCTCCTTTTTTTATATATTTTAGTATGAATATACAAATATCATTAATACTATCGTTTTTAGCAGGACTAGGAACATTCTTAGGGTCCCTTCTAATATTTATTCCTAGATTAAATAAGAAGAGTTGTATACCAATCTTCTTATCTATATCAGCGACCATCATGCTAGCTTTCTCAATATTAGACTTAATACCGGAAAGTGTTTTCTATATCAATACAAATTCGCTATTTCCATATAAGCTATTATATATTTTTATTCCCTTTATATTGGGAGTAATAACTATCAACATAATTGATAAACTTTATGTTAGTACTGATAATCTATTAAAGATAGGAGTTTTGTCTTTTATTAGTCTATGTATTCATAACTTCCCTGAAGGTATAGCAACATTTCTAAGTTCAATGATCAATATAAAATTAGGATTAAGTTTAACAATCGGAATAATGTTACATAATATACCCGAAGGTATATGTATTGCATTACCTTTATATCAAGCAACTAAGAGTAAAACTAAAGTAATGTTGTCTTGCCTTTTAGTTTCTATTTCTGAACCATTAGGTGGTATAATTGCTTATTTATTCTTACGCAATAACATAAATAATTTAACTATAAGTATTATTTTATTATTTGTATCTGGTCTTATGATTACATTAAGTATAAATAATATATATAAAGAGGTAATCGATAAAAAGACAGCTTTATTAAAAGGGATAGCAATTGGTCTTGTCATAACTATTATTGCCTTATTGATGTAACAATATAATTGTGCTAAACTAATAACAAGAAGTGGAGTGATTTATATGGATAATAACAATAAGAAGAATACCAATGTCATGGCTATATTGGGGCTTGTTTTTTCTTTTTTTATTAGTATCTTAGGTTTGATATTTTCAATTATAGCCTTGCAACAAATAAAGAAAACGCAAGAAGAAGGTAAAGGTCTTGCAATAGCTGGTATTGTAATAAGTGTAGTAAAATTAGTCATTGTAGTTATATTAGCAATTGCTTCAGTAGTGTTTACAACTGTAGTATGGGGTTCCCTTAAAGAAGGTATAATGGAAAGTGCTAAATGTGCTGATGCTATTAAATGTGAATATGACGAAATAAACGATAAATACAATTGCATCTATGTAGATGAATATGGAATAGAGGAAGACATTGTATGTGATGAAGATTCAATACCAATTGCTGAAAAAAGATCTTCGTTATATTCAGCATATAGATACTAAGTTGAATATTAACCAACATTAATGTGTTGGTTTTTTAATGTATAAAATAAAATACTTAGTATTTTTAAATATTTATTTTTGATTATTGCACCTGATTATTATATTTGCTATAATTAATTATAGTAAGGATGTGTTTATATGGGTGAAATCATTGATTTGTGTAAAGCTGAACCTTCAAGAAACTTTAGAAATTCTCGATTAGCTAAATATGATAGAATTATCGAGTGTGTTAAAAAACAAAGAGAAGAGTTTGTTTCTTATCATGATCAAGTAGAAATAGTTAGAAAAGAAAGAGCAGCTATTATTGAGGGAGTAGTTAAGAGACTAAAAGAATTAGATATTAAATCCAATAAACCTTTAGGTAAGTATGACAATGAAGGATTAATAGCTGAATTGAATAGAATAATTGCTGAGAATCCAGAAATTAATACGGAAGATATCGAAATAGCCATAGTTAGAATTAGAAATAGATATCGTGATATCCAAAATATTACTAAAAAGCTAAAGACATATTCTCGTAGAATAGATAACTATCCTGATGAAGCATACGAGCCATTAATGGAAGATGACTATAATGATGAAATTGTAATAACTAAAGATTCATTCCAAACACAAGATGTTATCCAACAAAAAGAAGATACAAAAGAAGAAGATAGAGTAGTTGAAAAACACGAAGCATCTCCAGGACTTTTAGAATCTCTTGCGGAAATAATTGATGATCATGTTTCTAAAGAAGATATTTTCAATGATATTGAAGATTTATTTGAAAGTACTGAACCTGAAATGCAAAGTATTGTAGAAGAAGAACATATTGAACCTGAAGAAACTATAGTTGAGATAGAACCAGAAATAGAAATAACGCCTATTGTAACTGCTGAATCAGAAGATAGTGTAGCTTCTAATCCTGATGAAATAAGTTTAACAGAAGAATATGCCTCATTTACTCTAAATAAGAATATTTCTCTTCAATACTTAGTTGAAAGAGTTTATGAAGAAACGGAAGAAGAGGACACTGAAGATCTATGGGTAGGTGTTTATAATTATCGTGACAATCACGAACAAATCGATGCTATAGCTGAAGAACTTGGTGTAAGTGTTGATTGTGTAGCAACAACTCCAGGACTTTTAAATGGAGTAACACTTAAATTCCCAACAGATTTAGTAACATATCATAAAGTAGAAGAACAAGAAAATTATAGAAAAGTAGCTTAAGTTTATGGGGTGGCTAAAGTGGACTTTAAGAAAAATGAAATAATCGTTTTAGGAAGTGGTACCAAACACATTATTGTTGATACTGCTGAATACGAAAACAAATATTACTACTATGTAGCTGAAGTAAATGAAGAAGAAGAAAAAGTAAAAAATAATATTGAAGTCATTACTACAGTTTCAGAAAATGGAAATATATTCGTTAAAAGAGTTAAAGGCGAACTTGAAAATATCTTAATGGATATGTTTAATAATAAAAATATTAAATAAGCATAAATTGCTTATTTTTTTTGAAAAAATTTTCTCCTTTATTTCAAGCATAAAATCGGGATTTTTTACAATTTGACAAAATTCGACATATTGACAAAATTTTTTTAGTTTGCTAATATAGGTTTTGTTCGACTGAAAGAGGAGGACCAGAAATGGAAACAAGAAAAGCTTCTAAGGCTACTTGGAAGCATATTGTGTGTTCAATAATACTCTTAGTTCTATTTGTATTATTTACTCACAATACAATTAATGCAGAAGGATATACAGGTGAGACTTCTAATAGCACTACATCTGATACAGTACCCCTCTATAGAAATGGGTTACTAAGACAATTATCTTCTGTAGATAATGAAAATGAGGTTGAAGCTGGACCTAAAGAGGAAGTAACAGTTTATATTTCTAATATAGACTATTACATTACTACTTACGCCGACGAACTAGAATTCTTTGCTAAAACATTTGGCGTACGATATGAAGATATTATCGACGATCTTCATACGAGACATGTTAATAGCGGAATAGAATTCAATGAATTTAATTTTGGTTTCCTAACCAATGAAAAGGGAGAGTATATTACATTTAACAGTGTTGAATATGGAATAGTCGAATACTTCTACGATTATGTAGAGAAACACCCGGATAAACAAAAGAGAACTAGGGTACCATATACAGGTAATGCTGAGTATATAGAAAATCTTATAATCTACTATACTACACATATATATACTAATGTAGATACATCTCTAGCATTGAGCATAGGAGCTGCAGAATCTGGATACTATAAAGTTAGAACGATGTTAAGAGTTAACAATGTATTCGGAGGGATGAGTTCAAAAGGACTTATCAAATATCATAATATTGAATATGGGGTGTTATCATATATTAGATTACTATCTAATAGATATGTAACTAGAGGATTAAATACTATCGAGAGTATTGGTAGAGTATATTGTCCTACTTATGATAACTTTGGTAATAAGATAGCAAGTCCACATTGGATAAATTTAGTAAAAACAGCTAAGAAAAAATATGATTTATATAATTATAATTTATCCTTTGAAGAATTATTGCTAAATAATAAAACTGCATAAATATATGTAGTTTTAATTTGTTTTAAAATACATAGTATTGTAATTACTTTTACTTTTTTGTTATAATTTTATTAGTGATATTATGAGATATATAGAAGATATTGATGTTGAAAACAAGAAAGTAATTTTAAGATTAGATTTAAATGTAACAATTAAAGATAATGTTATATTAGATGATACGAGAATTAAAAAGAGTATTCCTACTATAAAATATTTATTATCGGCTGGAGCTCATGTTTTAATAATGAGCCATTTAGGAAAGATTAAAAGTGAATCAGATAAATTAACTAATTCTTTAAGAATAGTAATGGATCATATGAGTAAGCTTTTAGGCCGTGATATTTACTTTGTTGATAATTATAAAAGTGAAGAATTGAGTAAATCTTTAGACAACCATGATCTAGTAATGATGGAAAATACAAGATTTGCTGACTATCCAAATAATTTAGAAAGTGGATGTGATTTAGAACTTTCTAAGTATTGGGCATCTCTAGGAGATATATTTATTAACGATGCATTTGGAATGACGCATAGATGTCATGCATCTAATTATGGAATAACTAAATATATTCCTAGTTGTTATGGATTCTTAATTAAAGAAGAATTAGTTGGACTAGAACCAGTTATTGATAATATCGAAAGACCACTTACAGTTATAATGGGTGGAGCGAAAGTCGATGATAAGATTCAATTAATTAAATCTATAATAGATCGATGTGATTATTTAATTGTTGGTGGTGGAATAGCTAATACATTCTTAGCATCTTATGGTTATAATGTAGGTAAGAGTTTATATAGCAAAGACTATGTTGAAGAAATTAAAACTATAATTGATATAAATAAAGATAAGATATGGATGCCTGTAGATGTCAAAGTTAATGATAACGAAGAAATAAAAGTTGTTAGTGTAGAACAAGTTAACAATGAATCAGCTATCTATGATATAGGTCCAAAGACTATGGATTTAATAAGTAATATTATTAAACAATCAAATACTATATTATTAAATGGAACTATGGGTCTATATGAAGATAAGAATTATCGTGATGGAACAGAAAAATTATTTCAATTACTAAATGAAAGTAATGCTACTATTATTGCTGGTGGTGGAGATGCACTTGCTTCAATTAATGAACTTGGATATTCTAATGCCTTTGATTTCCTATCAACGGGTGGAGGAGCAACTCTTGATTATATAGCAAATAAAAAATTAAAATGCTTTGAAGGTGAATAAAATGATATTAGTTTTAAACCTTAAAATGAATTTAACTAAGGATTCAATAATTGAATATGAAAATAGTATTCGTGATAAGAAGGTCATTGTCCTACCTCAATATCCTTACCTTTTATTCTTTCGTAAGGGGGAATATTCTTTAGGAAGCCAAGATGTATCTAAATTTGCTAAAGGATCATATACGGGAGAAGTATGTGCTAAAGGATTAAAGAACTTAGGAGTTAAATATTGCTTAATTGGACATTCTGAAAGAAAAGAATTATTTCATGAGAATAATAATGACTTTAAGCAGAAAATTCAAAATACATTAGATAATGATATGACTCCAATATATTGTGTTAATGAAACAGAGGAAGATTATTACAATGATCATGAATTTAAAAATATCGAAGAACAATTAGAAGCAATACCAATGTTTACTAAATATATAATTATTGCATTTGAACCTACTTTTCTAATTGGAAAGAGTTCTATTAATATTGATATAGAACATATCAATAAAGTCTTAACGTTTATAAAATCATATTTAATGGAGAGAAATATTAATCATTCTATAATATATGGTGGCGGTATAAACTCTGATAATATTGGAATAGTAAATAATTTAGATTGTAACGATGGCTTTATTATTTCAACATCGGCTCTTGATATTAATGAACTTAATTCAATATACGATTCCTTATCTAATAAATAATAGTAATTTTAATAAATCTATTGTATAATAGTCCCATAAGCGGTGAAAAAAGATGAAAAGTATAAAAGATATAAAAGTTGGAGATAATTTAGAATTACATTGTTATAAACATAATGGGAAGATAAATAGTATATCAGATAAGATAACAGTTTTAGATATCCAAGATGAATATATAGTATGTGGAGATTTTAAAACGACTATTACAGAAAGTGATGGAACAAGTCATAAGACTAAGGAACCTGCTATAATGTTTTTTTATAAAGATAGATGGTTTAATATATTAGCTCAATTAAAGAAACAAGGTTTATTCTATTACTGTAATATAGCTACTCCCTATTTAATAGATGAGAACATTATAAAATATATAGATTATGATCTAGATCTGAGAGTGTTCCCTGATGGAGGGTTTAAGATTCTAGATAAGAATGAATATAATTATCATAAAAAGATAATGCATTATTCAGATGAATTAGATGAAGTAGTTAAAAGCGAATTATCTAGTTTAATAGAAATGAAGAAAGCTAATGTTGGTCCATTCGATAAAGAAGTTATAAACAGGTATTACGAAGAATATAAAAAGATTGCTGGAATTCAGTAATCTTTTTCATTTATATAACATAATATATAGAGAAGTAAAAAAATAATAAGAAAATGCAAAAAAAGTATTGCATTAAAAAAGTAGTTGTTGTATATTAGTACCTGTGCTTTGAGATTGGACTAAATAAAAGCAAGACAAAACTTTAAAAAATGTGTAAAAAGTACTTGCAAATGACAATCTAAAGTAGTATATTAATTAAGTGCTTGTGAGAAAGTCAAATAAAAGTAAAATAAGTTGTAAAATAATATTTGACAATTTATTGAGAATAAGATATAATCTTATTCGTGCGATGAAAGGACTCCTTTATAAAGCACAAAAATCAACGTAAATATTAAATTTAAAAAAAGTGTCAAAAAGTGTTAAAAAAGTGTTGACATTAAATTCTAAATTTGATATATTACTAATGCACTGGTCAAAAAAGCTAAGTGCTGAATGATCTTTGAAAACTAAGTAAAATGTCAATATTTGAGTAGCAAGATTAAACTGAAT
>CAZKFB010000029.1:0-17358 GCA_964551965.1 uncultured Muribaculaceae bacterium | reverse complement strand
GTAAAGATGTCTTTGTCGACATCAATGATATGTTTTCTAACCACTTATCAATCTTTGGTAATACTGGTTCTGGTAAATCATGTTCTGTTGCAAGGATTATTCAAAACATCTTCTTAAATAAGAACTTCTTATCATTCAATGCTAATCTCTTTATATTTGATGCTTATGGTGAATATAAAACAGCATTTAAAGTACTAAATCAATTTAATCCTAATTATCAATATAAATTCATCACATCTAATCCAACTGATGCTGATGATGTCTTACTTAAAATCCCTGTATTCTTATTAACGATCGATGATGTATGTTTACTTCTAGAAGCTGATAATCATCATCAATATACGATTATTGAAAGAATGTTAAAGTTAACTAAATTATTTTCAAGAGATGATAATGAAACTAAAAAACTTAAAAATCATTTAATTGCTAAAGCTATTATGTCTGTATTGTTTTCTAATCAAAATGCAGCTGGTAAAAAGAATGATATCTTTACTATTTTAGCTGATTGTTCAACTCCAGAATTCAATGTTAATACCGATATTCAAGGAATTGGATATACGAGAAAATTCTCCGAATGTTTTGGAATCGATCGTAATGGTGAATTCGGTGAATCAGTACTAATAAATGAATATCTATTAAAGTTTATCGATGATGAATTAGAGCAACATATGGAAGCTCCAAAGGATGCTTTCTATACCTTAGATGATCTAGAAAGAGCATTATCATTTACCTTAATTGGAGATGGATTCTTAGGAAATAGAATAATGCAAGATAATGCTGTAATAATGCAAGTTAGATTACATAGTATTAATAATTCTGCTAATCGTAAATTCTTTGATGTACCAAATTATATTACTCTTGAGAATTATATTTCATCTCTTATCGTACATAATAATAAGAGAAGTCAAATTGTAAATATTAACTTAGAAGATGTTGATGATAACTTAGCCAAGACAATGGTTAAGATATTCAGTAAGATGATATTCGATTTTGCTAAATCTCGTAAAGAGAGAGCAGCAATTCCATTCCATTTATTCATTGAAGAAGCACATAGATATGTTGTTTCTGATAATGATCACTTCTTACTTGGATATAATATATTTGAACGTATTGCTAAGGAAGGTCGTAAGTATGGAGTTATGTTAGACTTAGTTAGTCAAAGACCTGTAGAAATATCAGAAACAGTTATAGCTCAAATGAGCAACTTCTGTATCTTAAAAATGACACATCCTCGTGACCTAGAATATATTAATAAAATGTTACCTAATATTTCCGGTGATATAATTGAAAAACTTACAAGTTTACAAAGTGGTACACTAGTTGCCTTTGGTAATGCGTTTAAGATACCGGTAATTGTTAAAATGGATATGCCTAATCCAGCACCATATTCATCAAACTGTAATGTTGTCGAAAGATGGAAAGCTTAAAACACCTAAATGGTGTTTTTTCTATTATAAATAATTAAAATAAGATATAATTAAATAGGAGGTTTTATTATGGACTATAACACTTTAATTGAAAGAGGATTAGAAGTAATACCATCTTATCTTCATAATGAATGGGAAGAATTCATAAATAAGAAAAAGAATAGTGATGACGATGATGCTTATGATATATGTACTAGTGTACTAACATATTTAGAGAAATTTAAAGATATTAAAAGTGGCAAATTATTAGCATCTAGTTTTTATGAAGAGTTTTCTTATAAGAGTAGCTATTCAAAGGATTTAGCTGATTGTATAGCTGAATTTATGAAATATCCTGATAATGTAAATTTCTTGCGTGCTTATTATGAAAGTTTTGTCGATATAACAGTTTATGAAGAATCAGCATTAACGAGCAGAATTAAAGAATTAAAAACGAAAAATGAGATAGTTAATCTCGGAGTTAACTATGATGAATTTAAAGATATAGGTAAGAGACAAAAACTTAATATAGATATTAATGGCGAAGTTACCCCGGTTATTGAATTCTTAGATGAAGTATATTATGGAATTGATGACAATAATGAAATAGTTTTATTTGCATCTTTAAATGAATACTATGATCTAGTATATTTAATTGGCAATAATGGTTGTACTCATTTAATATCGAGACAACATAGATTAATTGAAAACGGTATGATTAGTGATAAGACAATTATAAATGATGAGAACGGAGTTAGAATAGAAGACTTCAATATTTTAAAGAATGCTAACTTCTTTGATATTAGACAAACTGTTGAATATATTATAAAAGTAAAAAATAGACTAAAAGACATTGATTCAAAACTAATAATGAGTCTTATTGAAAAAATTAATAATACTAAAATAAAATTCAGAAATGATAGTATGTTGGGTGATAGATTATTCAACGAAATGACTAAAAATATAAAAGAATCAATAATACCAAAACAACAATAATTATTATTGATAATAGAGATAAAAGTGTTATAATTACTAATAGCGGGAGGTTATTTTTTATGGAAGCAAATACTTTTTTAGATGCATACGCAATTAATACATTAAATAATAGAGGAGTTTCAATAGATAAAGCTGTTGATATTGTAAATAAGAGATTTTTAAAATTATCTTATAGTACGGGAGCAATGGAAATTAGTCAAGATGTAATGATCGATGAAAATAATAATTTCTATGGTATCGATACACGAGGAAGATTAGTAACAGGATCTTTTATCGATGAGAAATATATCGTTTTCTATATAATAAATGAAGATAAAAGTGTAACTAAGTTTATTGGATACAACAGTGTTTCTCATATAACTTTGCAATTTCCTAATACAGGTATTTCTACCGGAATGCATATTGAAGAAATGGCAACAATTGATGAAGGAATGCCAATTGAAATTACTTATAATAGAATATTAGAGCAAATAGAAAATCAAGATCCTAATGTATTAGTAGAGTTATTAAGAGAAATAGAAGAGTATCAAAGATATATCGAAGGAATTAGGACTATCCAAATAAAACTTGGTATTAAAGATGAAGTTCCTGTAATAAAAGAGTTAAAAGCATAAATTGTTATTTACTTAATGAATTTTATTTGATATACTTAAATTACCTAAAGTTAGAGTTTAAATTTTAAAACCGACTATTTGTGATTATTGGGAATCTAATTGGTTTGTGGTGTCGAATACTTTCTTTATTGAAAGGATCCTAAAACAAATCATGTGATGCCCACCTCGTGCGAGCGGGCTTTATCACGCAGACTCTCTTTAGGCTTTTTTTATGCGAGAAAGTAAGGTAGTAATATGTTTGAAAGATCTATATCTTTTTTAGGTGATGATATCTATAATATAATAAAGAGTAAAAAAATATTATTAATTGGAGTAGGGGGAGTAGGTTCTATGGCTCTTGAAACATTAGTAAGAAATGGTTTTACTAATATTACTATCGTTGATTATGATAAAATAGATAAATCTAATTTAAATAGACAAATCATTACTAATTCAAATAATATAGGTCATTCTAAAGTGATAGAAGGCATTCTAAGAGCAAAACTAATCAATCCTGATATTTTAATTGATGGAATAGAAAAGTGTCTTAAATCAGATAATATTAAGGAAATATTAGACTTAGATTATGATTATATAATAGACGCATGTGATTCTGTAGATACGAAATTTGCATTGATTGAAAATAGTTTACATTATAGATATAATTTAATTACTTGTCTAGGTACAGCTAAAAAGAAAGATCCAACTAAATTATCTATTACAACTTTAGATAAGACTAACTATGATCCTTTAGCTAAGATTTTAAGAAAGAAAGTAAAAGACGCTAATATAAATAAAAAACTATATGTTGTATCAAGTGATGAAGTACCAATTGAATGCAATGGTCTAGCTTCTCTATCTATGGTTCCTAATACAGCCGGTATTCTATGTGTAACATATATAATAAACGATATAATAAAAAAAGAAAATAAGCATAATTAATGCTTATTTTTTATTCATTAAAAATGTTGCTAATAGTTTAGGATCTTTATTATTCATAATAATATCATATATTAGATCTATAACCGGCATCTTAATCTTTTTCTTTCTTAAAAGAGTATATATACTTTTTAGAGTATAATATCCTTCTACGGTATAGTCATTTAAATACATTTCGGCATTCTTCTTGTCTTTTTTTCCTAGCAGAGTACCATAAGTATAATTTCTTGATTTAGTACTTGTTGCAGTAAGTAACAAATCACCGACACCAGCAAAAGATAATATGGTTTTCTTATTGCCTTTTAGTACTTTAATTAATTCTTTAATATCATGTAGAGATTCTGTGATTAAAAAACTTCTAGTTGATTCAGAATAACCTAAACCATCAAGTATTCCGGCTGCTACAGCAATAACATTTTTAATTGATCCACATATTTCTATACCAATTATATCTTTTGTTTCTCTAAGTTTAATATTTGTACCATTAAAAGCCTTATTAGCAGCATTTAATACTCTTATTGACTTGTAACCAACAGAAAGACCAATTGGCTCTAGATGAGCTATATCAATAGCAAAAGAAGGCCCAGAAATAACAGCAATATTTTTAGTATTAATAAAATTTAAAAATACTTCATGAACAAATCGACATGTAACTTGTTCAATACCCTTAGAACCAATAATAAAATTCATCTTATTATTTATATAAGGCAACATATCTTTAGATACACTACTTAAATATTTCGCAGCGCACATAATAAATACTAAATCAGCATTTTTTAAAGCCACCTCATAACTATCTGTGAATTTAATTTTCTTAGGTAGTTTTAATCCTCCTAAAGCTTCGATATTATCTCTTTCATTTTCTATTTTCTTTAAGGCGTCATCAGATTCTACCCACATGATAATATTATTCTTCTTATTTCGGGATAGAGCATTCGCCACTCCTAAACCATAAACTCCCGTACCTATAATTGCAATATTCATTTCTTCATCTCCTCATTTATTTGATTTAATCCATTTTCATATTTATTATTACATGCTTGATAATACTTTTTGTTCTTTAACTTATCAGGTAGATATTGCTGTTTAACCCAATGTTTAGGATAAGCATGCGGATATTTATAATCCTTGGAGTTAGTTTTAATCCATGCTGGTGTCTCATAAGAAGCACCATTCTCAATATCACTTAATACTTCATCGATAGCAGAAATAGCTGAATTACTCTTAGGTGATAACGCTAGTTCTATAACTGTAACCGAAAGAGGTATTCTTGCCTCCGGAAGCCCCAACATTTCACAAGTTTCTATACAAGCACGAACTTTCGGCCCCATAGCTGGATTAGCAAGACCAATATCTTCATAAGCTATTACTGACATTCTTCTATATATTATATCTAAATCCCCAATAGTTATTAATCTACCTAAATAGTAAAGGGCAGCGTCAGGATCCGATCCTCTAATACTTTTTTGAAATGCACTTATTAGATCATAATGACCAGACTCATTCATATCACCAATTACAGCCGGTTTTGCATTAATCGAATTAATGACATCTAATGTTACATAAAATTTAGGAGAAGAGTAGTAGGCCACTTCAAGTAAGTTAAGGGCACTTCTAAAATCTCCTGATGAAAGTGCAGCAATTCTACTTATCGCATCATCTTCTATTTTTAGTTTTGGTAAAGCACCCTTAGCTTTATTTAGTCCTTCTACAATATCCTCATATTCTAAATTATGAAGTTCAAATATTTGGCATCTACTTCTAATTGCTGGATTAATCTTATAATATGGATTTGAAGTAGTAAGGCCAATTAAAATAATAAGACCATTTTCCAAAAGTGGGAGTAAGATATCTTGTTTATCTTTATTCATCCTATGAATCTCATCAACAATTAAAACCATTTCTCCGTACATCTTAGCTTCTTCAATAACAACATCAAAATCACTTTTATTATTTACTACAGCATTTAACATACGGAACCTGACTCCTAATTCACTTACAATAGCGCAAGCAATACTAGTTTTTCCAATTCCCGGATTACCATACAAAATCATACTAAATAGTTTTTTGTTTTTTACTAAATTATATAAAACTTTACCTTTAGAAACTAAATGTTTTTGTCCAATAACATCATCTAGACATTTAGGTCTTAGTTTATCAGCTAAAAGTTCCATAATATCACCTATATAATTATAACATAAAAAAAGATATTACTAAATGAATACCTTTTATTTTAAATGGTCGATCAGGTAAAGATCAGAGAGTACTTTTTTCTTATCGCCGGAGAATGTTTCAACGAAATAATCAAATACATCATCTTCAAATGCCTTATTTTCCGCATCATCAATAAATCTTTCTGTTTTTTTATAAATCTTATATTCGTGAGCTCTTTTATTTAACTCATCTATTTCACTAGGAGTGTAGTTTAGCAATAGAAAAGTACAATAATTAATAGCTAGATAATCTAAATATTCATATCCATACAATCTAACCCAAAAATAATAATCGCCAGGTATACGAAGAGATTGACCTCCTGAAGTACTTATAAAATATTTTTTATAAAAGTTATACCATTTCGGTAATTTGATAAAACTATTAATATCCGTTAAAGTAACATTTCTATTTTGATAAAGTAGATTACTCAATTGAATATCTCCATGAATAAGAGACTTTTTTCTCAAATATTGTTCAATTTCCTTTAACTGAATACTAATCGCGATTAATTCTTCTTTAGATAGTTTACCTTCAAGAAATAGATTATTTAGATTATTCCCACAATTAATCATTTTAAAACCCATATATTTATTATTTATATAAATTAAACTAATAGGTATAGTAAGCAATTGTTCAGATAATCTACTAATACCAGTAATGTTAGATTTTTGGCAGTAGTACGAATCTAAATCACTAGAATCAAATATTTTATATGCGAAATTATCAGTAATATAAATACATCCTTCGTTAGAAACTATACTACTAGTAGGATTAATTTGTGCTTTAAAATTTTCTAATGAATGATAGTGTTCTTTCTTCATAATAATACCCTCGAATTAGGAAGTATTATAACATTTATTAGTAAATACATCAAATATATATTATAATTATATTAGGTGAATGATATGAATGAAGATTATGTAAGAGATTTTGAAAATTATTTAAATATCGATTTAAATTATTCTAAGAATACTGTTTCCTCATATATAAATGATTTAGATAAATTTATTGCTTATTATGGGCATACGGATATTATTAAGTTAAATACAACTAGTATTGAAAAATATATTAAAACTCTCGGAGAAGCAGCACCAGCTACCGTAAGCCATAATATATCTTCACTAAAAGCGTTTTATAATTATGAAATTAAATTAGGTAAAATAGAAAATAATCCGATGGATGCTATAAAGCCACCCAAATTAGGTACTCATTTACCAGTTCATCTAACGATAGATGAAGTAGATGCTCTATTAGATATAGATATTGTAGATCCTTTTTCATCGAGGAATAAAGCGCTTCTAGAATTAATGTATGCAACCGGACTTCGAATATCAGAAGTAATTAATTTAGAATTTAAAAATATCGATTTTGATGATTGCATTGTAAGAGTAATGGGGAAAGGGAATAAAGAAAGAATAGTTCCTATTAATGATATAGCAATTAAGTATTTGAAAGATTATATTGATAATTATCGACCACTTCTAATAAAGAAAAATTTAAATAATTATCTATTTTTAAATAATCATGGCAATATGATGACTAGACAAGGAGTATTTAAGATAATTAAAAATTATGCTGATATTAAGGGAATAAATAAAAATATAGGCCCTCATACTCTAAGACATACATTTGCAACCCATTTACTTGAGAATGGTGCTGATTTACGAATTATTCAAGAATTACTAGGACACTCAGATATATCGACCACCCAAATATATACTCATTTAACTAATGAAACGTTGCACAATGAATATAAAGAATATTTCCCAAGAAAATAAAAGAGTTCTTGTATTGCAGAACTCTTTTTTACTAATCCATTTTATTAGTATTATTACATTTTTGTGTATTAGTAGATCTATTTGTTTTATTTGTTTTATTAGATCTATTTGTCTTTTTACTTTTCATTTTATCCCTCCTAATCATAGTATGAGCATTTATTGAATAAATATAATACTTATGCTAAAATTAAATTAATAAAATAGAGGGATAATATGAAAAAATCAATTATAATATGTTTACTATGTTTTATGAGTATATTATTAATTTCTATAACTATGAATAAAAGTTATTCGGCAGGTATAAAAATAGATATAACAGGAGAAAAGGGGAGTAGAGTACTTAATTACTATGATGCAGTAACCGGATATAAGTATTCGATAGATACATTAGTTGAGTACTATGACTATTCCGAATATTTTAGTATAAATGAAGACGGGATGGCATATTTCTATCGTGGTAAGGAAATAAGTGAAGGGGAGTATAATCGAGGAGTTGCAAGCGAAAAAGCTGATAGAAAAGCTTTAGAATATGGAAGCAATGGAAGAAGAGTAAAATCAACTGAAGAAGTAATAAATAATATTAAAGATATCTTCAATAATCAAAGATATGGAGAATTTATGTTTACTTTCTCTAAATATGATAATATTGATTGGAACAGCGTAAAACAATTTTGGGATAATAATTATGGAGTTCCATATCCAAAGAAGAACTACTATTCATATAGTCAAAAAGGAAATCAAGAACCTGATCGTTGGGGATTAGATATATCAGAAGTTTCATTGGGAGAATTAAAGATTAATGCTACCAGTATTAGGATAACAAAAGATGAATTACAAGTAACAGATAATTTTGCCGAAAAACTAATAGCACCCGTAAAGAATAAAAGTGATTATGAGAAAATTGCCTATGTATATAAATATATTATTACAAAAACCAATTATTTTGTCGATAGTGGTTACGTTAATGATCACATTGCATCTACAGCATCAGCATATGATACCCTTATAAAGAGACAAAGTGCATGTGTTGGATTCTCCATAGCATTTTCTTACTTAATGGATAAACTTAATGTAGAATCATACATAGTAGATAATATATCAGAAGTAAATCCAAACAATTATTTCTTATCAACTCATACATATAATATCGTTAAATTAGATAATAAATTTTATAAAATAGATACGACCGGAAAGAATTTTTTAGGATCTGTATCCTCAAGTGAAATTAGTGATAATAACCTTAATCTAGCAAATACAAGTTATTCAAGAAACGATTTACCTAATATTGATTTTAATAAAATAGAAGGATACTTAAATGAAGCAAAGAATTTAAAGACAACAACAACTCAAACTCCAATACTATTTCCAACAAAAAAGAAGACAAAAGAGTTCATTATACCTAATAGTAAAACAACTAATAAGACTTCAAAGAATAATGTTACAACTGAGAATACTACGGCAACTAGCATAAAGTACGAGAATGGTACGACAAAAGTTTATATTAAAACATTACCAACTACAACAGTAAAAGGACATACTGAAGAACAACAAAAGAAAAAGAAATTCAATTTAAATTATATTTTAATACCTTTACTTATATTAGTAATTATAATATATATTGTATATAAAGTATTAATGAATAGAAGAAAGAGTGATATAAATGGACAACAAAGTATGTAGAAATTGTGGCAAACCATTAACTTCTAAAGTATGTAGTTATTGTGGGGCAACGAACTTTACTGATCCAGTAGAGTATAGTGATTTTACAACAAAGAAATTATCTACTAAAAAAATATTAATCGTGAGTGGGGGAGTTTTCATTATCGTAGCTGGATTAGCTACCTTCTTCATAATTCGCGGAATTAAACCTGAATATAACGATCATGACACTTCAGTAAAATCAAATCAATATAAATGTGTGCATGCAAAATCATGTGATGGTACAAATTGTATCTATATAAATGATGATGGCACTAAAGAAAAAATAATTTGTGAATCAAATAATTGGTACTCCTAAAAATTAACTCTCCCCCTACTCCTATAAAATAGAGTAGTAGAGGGTGTTTTATACATTAATAATATATTTATATATCTAAAGGATAATTAATTGAATAATGAGCTAATAAGCTATAATCTAATAATAATAGATTATAGTTTTTATATGAATTAAATTAACGGATTATATATAAATCAAATTTAAATTCAAATCAATTAAGATATATTCAAAATAAATTATATACAAGATAATAAAAGGAATAAGATAAGTGGTTAGTTATCCATCTATTTATGTTAAATATTAAACTTCATATAATATATATTATGTTAACTTGTATATTTTAAATAAATAACTTATTAACTAATCATCTCAATATATTATCTATATTTATTACTATTAATAGATCTATATATTATTACTTAAAATACATGTAGATGTATAAGTTACCACTCTACTTTTAAATATAATTCAGATAGGGCGAGTCAAAAATTTTTTTGGATTAATCTTTTATAATAAAAATATTAATATAATTATTTTCATCATATTAATACAAAGATAGATTTATTATTAAATTAATAGAATACATAAATAGATATATAAAGTTACAGATAAACTATAAAATCAGTTGTTGTATTTAATTCTTATCAATACGCATTATATATACTCACTCTACTCTATGGGACATAAGGGGAGGGTGCTTTATTTTTTTAATTGACAACTAAACAAACACTCCTACTCCCCTACACTATCACATAAAAAAAGAAAGGAATTAAACCTTTCTTGATTCGATCTCAGCAATCTTTTCAAACACTTCAGCAGCATTTTCAGTATTAAGTTCAGAATAACCTAACTCTCTTAAAGCTTGTACTTTAACAGTAAATAATTGTTGAGTTCTAGATAACTTCTCTTCATTACGAGATTCAATTTCTTGAACAAACTTATTACGGCTATCAATAACTTTACTCTTACTAGCTCCCCCATTATTATATAGATTAAATGCAGTATATATTATACCTTCAAAGATAAATTGTTTATCTTCATTGAATTTAAATACATTAGGGGCCGTAAATCCTGTAGATTTTGATAAATAAGCAAGTAAATATTTTATTTCAGGTACATTATCAATACTTTGTAATAGATGATATACATATTGTAGTGTATAGAAGTTTTCTTCATGATTTTCTGATTCTACTAATTTTTCTTTGATTAAGAAAGTAATATCACTTATTAATGCATGTTCTTCTTTCTTTAATCCTTTTAGATCAAGATAATCATTTTCTTGTGCTTCTTTAACACCTTCACTTAATCTATTCTCAACAGCTAATAAATAGTCAGTAGTAACTTTAATACTACTTACTGTACCTTCATCACCATCTTCAATATCTAATAATTTAAGTAATAATATCTTCTTTTCTTTTGGCCATTTATTTATGCTTTCTAATTCTAAATAATTATATACCATTTGTCTAGATACTCCTAAGTACTTAGCTAATCTTACTTTAGAAATACCAAGTTCTTGTAATAATTTATTTAATTGTTCCATAGTTTGTTAACTTCCCTTCCAAGTTTTACATATTAATAATAACAAATTTACTTCAAATGTGTCAATAGTTTACATTTAAAAAGAGAAAATTAATTGAATAACAACTATAAATATGCTTTACAATTAATTAAATTCTTTAATTGTGATAATATATTAATAAGGAGTGATGAATATAAAAAATAAAATATTATCAAATGCATTTATGTGGCTTTTTATCGGACTAATGGTATGTTTTAGTGTTTCTTATGTATCTACAATGAGCACTAGTATTACTTTATCTGTTTATGCTGGACTTCATGGATATGCTTACATATTATTTCTTGTAGCAGAAATAGTAATAGCAATTATTTTAAGTACATGCATTAGAAAGATGAACCCAATAGTAGCCAAAATACTATATTTACTCTATTGTGGTCTCACAGGATTAAGTTTAACAGGGATTTTTGCTGTATATACATCAGCATCTCTATGTTATATATTTTTAGTTACAGCCATCATATTTGCCGTATTTGCGATTATTGGAAGATATACTAAAGTAGATTTAACTAAATATGGTTTATATTTATTTATCGGATTAATAGCTACCCTATTACTAGAAATAATAAATCTATTCTTAATGAATAATACATTAGATATGTTCCTATCATTTATAACTATAATTGTATTTTGTGGATATATTGCATATGATATTAATCATGCTATAAATGATAATTACTTAAGTGATTCAGAGAACAAAGGAATATATATAGCCTTCCAATTATTCCTAGATTTCATTAATATATTTATTGAATTGCTAAGATTATTTGGTAAATCAAGAGATTAAGAAAAATGCTATGTTCTACATAGTGTTTTTTTTATGTAATGTATTAGAAAAATTGACTTATATAATGTATTATGTTAGTATATACATCATTAAAAAAAGGGAGAAATTATATGGAAAACAGAAATTATAGAGTAAACAGAGATGACGTTTGCATAGGTAGAGTTGCTAAAATTAATGGCGTATATAGAGAAGATGAAGGCACTGGATTATGGATCAAAGCTGGTGAATTAGCACCAATGGGTTATCCAAGTCAAAAAAATTATAGAAGTATGTTATTTGTACCTGACGAAAACAAATATTCAAATGACTTATTATATCAAAGTCCAAGCTATCCTGTACTTAATATGACAGATGATGATGTTTTTACTAATATAAAAGAAGACACTATCGTAATTGAATATTATCGTAGTTTAGCTTTATTGCTTGAATATTTAGGATATGACAAAACACTAACATACGAAGACATTATAAGAATCAAA
This sequence comes from uncultured Muribaculaceae bacterium, assembly GCA_964551965.1. Classification (GTDB taxonomy): domain Bacteria; phylum Bacillota_I; class Bacilli_A; order RF39; family UBA660; genus CAG-582. Next base: position 4,591 of record CAZKFB010000029.1, on the reverse strand, counting down.
AGAATAATCTTTAGTGGACATTTTGCAAAAGATAACTGTGAGCTATTTGGATGGCATCGTATAAGTGGAGGCAAAAACATTTATACCGGAGGCTCAGACGGTGTATTAGATAGTGATTATTTTGATACTCTAGATATACTAGCAGATTGTGATCTAAGTACAGCCATAAGAACGGAAAGTAAAATGAACGCCTTCAAACCGTTTAAAGAAGAAGGGCCAATTAGAAAACTATCAAGAAATTAAAAATACTATGTTACAACATAGTATTTTTTTATTTAAAGAAAATAAAAAAAGAGCCTAAGCTCTTCCTGCATATTTACCATCAAGAGTAGAAATAATAATCTTTTCTCCTTGATTAATGAATAAAGGAACTTTAACAGTATAACCTGTTTCAATAACAGCATCTTTTTGTGCGTTATTAGTAGTATTACCTTTAACAGCTTCACTAGTTTCTGTAACTTCATATTCAACCTTTTCAGGTAAAGAAACACCAATAATTTCTCCTTCATACATTGAAATAGTAATATCTAATCCTTCTTTTAAGAATTTAATTTGATCAGTTAATTTTTCTGCAGGGACTTCCATTTGTTCGTATGTTTCATTATTCATAAAAACATATGAGTCTCCCATAGAATATAAATATTGCATTGGTAATCTATCTACTCTAGCTCTTTCAATTTTAATATTAGTATTATAAGTATCTTCAACTAAAGCTCCAGTTCTTAGGTTTCTTAATTTCATTTTCATGAACGCTGCACCTTTTCCTGGTTTAACATGTTGGAATTCTTCAATTAAACATAACTTTCCATCAATGATGATAGTCATACCATTTTTTATTTCATTGATATTAATATTCATGAGCAACATCCTCTCTATTTATTTTGTGTGTTGTTTTTTCTTAAAACTTTAGCTTTAGACCTTGAATTACTCTTTTTCTTATTAGATTTAGGTCTAAATTTTTTACTTGGCCTAGAGCCTATAACTCTTTGACTAGTTTTATCAGCTTGACTTCTAATTAATGCTCCATAATTATAAGTATCAATTAGAGTACCATGATTCATGATTGGTTCTTGTTGCATATATTTCACCCTCTATAATGTTATTTACCAATTTTAGCTTCTTTAAATACTTGAACTGATTTACAATTTGGACAATATTTATTTAATTCTAATTTATCAGTTGTATTTTTTGTATTTTTTTGAGTATGTCTTCTAGTCATTTTACCGCACTTAGAACATTTAAGTCCGATAGGTGTTCTAGCATCTGTCTTTGTTTTTCCCATAAATTTAAGCCTCCTCACTCATCAAACTATATGTATTTTAGCATATATATACTCAATTTTCAAACAAAATATTAGTTATTTGTCGAGATAAGCGACTATTTACTGGATAATTATATTTATTTTTACTATTACTATCTACCAAATTAGGAGAAACGATAGTTAAACTGTATTTAGGATTATCAAAAGGAAAGTATGATATAAAGCTTTTCGTAAGTGTTTTATGCCCATTTACATAAGTTTCACTAGTTCCTGTCTTTCCTGCCCCACTTACTTTATTTAAATAACTAGCTGCTGTACCATAAGTTACAACTCCATGTAATCCCTTTTGTACTCTTAACATGTCCTCATTACTTATTTTTACGTGATCTAAGACTTGTTTATCAATATCTTGTCTATTTCCTTGATTATTAATAAAATAGGCTCCAAAACTCATATTATAGCGAGTACCATTATTAGCAATAGTACCTATATAATTATTTAACATGATAGGAGTATATGTATCATATTGACCAATACTTAGATTAAGTAATAAATCTCCACTTATCTTTTCACCTGTAATACCTTCATAACCTGATATTTCAATTCCCGTATCATTACCCAAACCATAACTCTTAAATACACTTCTATATTTATTAAAATCTTCTTCTGTAACACTCAACTTCATATTATACTTATATTCATTTCCCGACACTTTTATTGCATTAATAAATTGATAATAATTAGATGAATAAGCTAACGCACTTATATCATCTATTAATCCTAAATCTTTCCAAGAACATTTACTTGGCATGGAATATAACTTAACACAACTATCTTTTATTTTTTTATCTTTTTCAATAACATTATTAATATAAGCAACACTTTGACTAGCACCCTTAACAACGGAACCTACGGTATAAGAATTAGTTATATTCCCCAAAGCATCATTAATAAAATTTCCATTATTATAATTATAACCTGACATTGCAACTATTCTTCCCTTTATATCACTTACCATAACATAAGAGCCATTATAGTATTTACTAGTAGGATACTTTTTTGCATTGCTAATCTCAGCCTTTAATATATTATCAATTGCTATTTGTTTTTCTATATCAATAGATAAAACCAAATCATTCCCCTTTTCATAATCTGATACCATCTCTAAACTATTATCATCAAGTACTTTATACTTTCTTGGAACTCCTCTTAAATATTTATCATAGTATTCTTCTAAAAAAGAAACACCAACTATATCATCTCTTTCATAACCTAGTTCTATATAATAATCCATTTTCTCTTTAGTAATATTTCCAATCGATCCAAATATTTGATTTAATGAAGTATCATAATTATAAATTCTCTCATAGATAGTTTCACATCTAATTCCATCTATATTAGCTTCATTGATTAAAGTTAGTTCTTGATCAGTAATATTTTTCTTAATTATTTTATCATCATAGCTATATCCATTACTAATTAAATAATATATATAAGTTTCTTTTTCGTTAACACTTAAGAGTTCTTTATCAGATATTTTATCTAATTTATGTTTATGCATTGTCATATTATTAATATTCTTAAGTAAATAGTTCTTATATACATCATCTTCAATACGTTCTTCAACACTATCTTTATTTAGAAAATAATAATATTCTCTTTTCATATTATCATTTACTTTATAATCAAGTTCAATCAAATTAGATATACTTATAATAATATTCTTAAGTTCTTCATTGCTAAAACTATAGTTTCTAAATATTAAAGCATTCTTACTCTTATTATCTACTAATACATTTCCTTTAATATCAAGAATTCTTCCTCTCGGAGCATAGTTAGTAGTTATATACTTATCTAATATATTATTTTTTAAATCTGTATAATAATCCCGATTATAAGTAATAGAAACTATTCTAAGTATTACTATTATATTTATAAGTATTATAATTATTTTTATATAATTAACCTTTTTCATATTAATATTATTTACTAATCATCATATATTATACTAGGTGATACTATGAATAATATTATAAATAATTATGTTGAAAGATTAACTAAAGAAGATATAATAAAGTTTGCCAATATGAATAATTTAAGTGTTACTGATAATGAAATAAACTTTGTCTATTCATTTATTAAAAATAATTATAAAACTGTATTAAATAATCCCAATTCTTTTAATCTTTCTTTATATCGAGATAAGTTTAGTGAAGATAATTATTTATTCCTAGATAATCTTATTAATAAGTATAAGAAAATGCTCAAATAAAAAAGTGTATCTATATACACTTTTTATTATTCAGCAATTAAATCTTCATCTATTACTTCATTATATTCCTCTACAACAGTTTCTTTATATTCGTTATAGTGACCGATATAAGAAGAAGATACCATTCTATTCTTGCTTCTTAGTAATCCTCCCGAAAGGGTTCCAACAATAGACATATATTTGCGATAAGCAACAACTATTACACTTCCATCATCTTGATAAATTAAATTAAGATCACTTAACTCGTATTTTTTCTCTTTAAATTCCGATTCAATAAAATCTTTTTTCTCTTCATTAGTATCGAGACCTTCACGATCCATCATTTCCGTAAATATAACTTTAGTATCTTTATCTAACATATTTTGGAAATATACTTTAGAGCCAAAATCATAAAGATAAAAAGCTACAATCATACCAATTGGTATAAAAAATACAAACCAAAAAGAACTTGTAAATCTATTTGTCGTATATAAATCTTTTGCCATAAATATCACTACCCTATAATTATTCTATAATAAAATTAATTTCTATTCAATATTTTTATTATTAAAATCTGTTAAGTATTTCTTTAAACTTATTGCAACATTCTCCGGTATTATTTCAGATAATTCTTCTATTGATGCATCACTCATTCTTTTAACACTACCGAACTTCTTGATAAGTTCTTTTTTTCTTACTGCGCCAACACCTTCAATATTATCAAGGATACTTGCTATTGAACCTTTACTTCTAAGAGTACGATGGTAATTAATTGTATATCTATGTACTTCGTCTTGAATTCTCGTTAAGTAATGGAATAAATTAGAATGTCTATCAATTTCAAATACTTCTAAAGTATCTCCATCTAGTAAAGAATTAGTTCTATGGTGATCATCTTTAACCATACCACATACTTTTATTCTTTTATCTAATCCCAATTCTGTTAAAGTATCTTTAATAGCACTTATTTGGGATTTCCCGCCATCAGCTAGTATTAAATCAGGCAATTCTGAATGCTCAACTAAAGCCCGATAATATCTTCGATAAGTTACTTCTTTCATCGTATGATAATCATCATT
>CAZKFB010000028.1:0-17615 GCA_964551965.1 uncultured Muribaculaceae bacterium | reverse complement strand
ATTCCATTAACTATTTCAAGTAAGTTTTCCGATGCCAATTTAATATCCTTAGCATCATTCTTAGCACCTTCTAGTGTATCTTCATCAAGAATACAATCGGAGAATCCAACTATAGCATTTAATGGAGTTCTTATCTCATGGCTCATATTACTTAAGAAATCCGACTTAGCACGATTAGCTTTCTCAGCAGCAACTTTAGCTTCATCTAATGCAGCAATCATTTTAACGTCAGGATTTTCAATGGTAAAGTACATTATATGTGTTGCAAATGCAAATGCAAAAGTCATTAAACGCACACTAGGATCTAGTTTTTGTATAACCATACTTATTATTCCTAAAATAAATATACTAATTATTGGCAACAATTTTTTACTTTTCAATATTTTAAAATTCTTAATACATAAAATAATCATAAAAACGACTTGCAAGCAGCAAATAAAATATGTAATATTAACTGCAACACCATATGTATAAACTGATCTGCCATTACTATAATATTGCATTGGTAAGAATAGAATTAGTATGGTGTCCGCTATTAAATATACAGCTAATAATAATTCAAGTTTATGAAAATAACTTTCAGAAGTTTCTTTTTTGGTCAATAGTACTGTATAAAGAGTCAAAATTAATGTCCAGACACTTATAAAAACCAAATATAATCTCGGCAATACATAAGTAAATACTGTAAAATTTTGATAATTTTTTACTAGAAAAAAAACAGGTATTGAAATCACACTTCCAATAATGCTTACTATTAACAAATATCCATACAATATAGTTTCAAAATTTCTAATCCTATTTTTTGAAAAAAACATAATTGCAATTAGAATTGAAAATAATAGGGAAGCTTCTACAAAAGAAATACCAACATCCATACTACTCACCTCTATTATTGATTATAACACATTAAAAAAAGATGTTAAATAGTTCTCTTTAACATCTTAACATCAGGAATTTTTTCCAAAAAGTCAAAATCAACTGGATAATATGGCATATCCTCAATACAGTTTTTCCCTAACACATTAAAATCATCTTTTTCCATTAAAGTTTTAGGGATGCTTTCAACAAAAACATATGCCAAAGCTCTATTTCTTTCGGATAAATGTTGTAAACAAAATTTATCGATTTTATTTGCTACTTCTTGTGATTCAACTACTCCTTCTTTTAATACAACAAATGCCGTTGGTATTGCACCAGCCGAACCATCCTTCTTAGGCAATCCAACAACACAACAACTATCAACCAAATCATTTAAACTAATTGCTTCTTCAATTGGTAGAGAATGAACAGTATGACCATCTGGACGCATTATAGCTCTCTTTTTCCTACCCTTAAAGTATAGTCGATCTATTTCATCTGAGTCGAAGAAATCTCCCATTCTCATGTATCTATCTCCATCAATTTTCACAATTGAACGATTCGTTTCTTCTTCATTATTTAAATAACCTATCATCAAAGATGGGTCAGAAATTAAAATTTCCCCTTTTCCCTCATTATCTTTTTTATCAATTATATATTTTACTCCAGGCATTGGTGTACCAGTATATTCGAAATCTTCATATGATTCATCTGCAACGGTAATAGCCGTTGCTCCACCAACTTCTGTAGATCCATATCCTCTAACAAAGACACAGTTAGGGCAATATTTGTGTAGAACATCAATTAATTCTTTTACATCAACATATGACTGCTTATCTCCTCCTGAAATAGCATATTTCAAATTATTCAAACTTTCAACTCCGTATTTTTCAATTAAAGAATCGATTCGGTTTCTAAAATCATGCCAATGATTTGGAACTCCAATTACAGTACTAGGCTGATGAGTAAATATTAATTCAGGTACCTCACTTGTTTTAAACTGTGGTATTAAATCAATATTCATTCTTCTAAATAAACAATTGTGCATTCCTTGGAAACTACCATAAGCACTAAAAAATGGAATTATTCCTAAGAATTTGTCACCAGGAACAGCTCTAGGCAAAGCAAATTGAATTTGTTTAGCTTTTACATTATAAGCTTGATGAGAATGCAATGCGGTCTTTGGGCTTCCTTCTGTACCACTAGTAAAAAGATTTACCGCGGGCATACCCAACTCTGTCTCAAAAAATACCGGCTCTATATTCTCTTTATTATTATTGTTTATAAATTTCCTATTCATCACAGTTTTTGAACTAGCAAAATCTTTATCAACTAAATTCAAATAGAACTCTTTAGCTTTATATAATCCTCTTCCAATAGATTCTTTAACCGAATTTCCCATAGAATCAGTTGGAGAAACAACTACAATTTTCTCCACATTAATTTTATTTAAAATAGGTGAAACCTTTTCGGCATACTTATCAAGAATAGTTACAAGAAGTTTAGCATTTGTATTATTAATGATTTCACATATCCCTGTAGGATTTGTTCTAGGATCAATAGGACTGACAGTTACTCCTAAAATCCAGCAAGCATAAAAATAATATACAATTTCTGGAGTGTTTGGCATTAATAAAGTTATTGAATCGCCTTTTTTTAACCCATACTCCAACAAATTATTGGCATATATATTTACTTTTTCTTTGAACTCATCATAAGATATTTTATTACCAAAATAGGTTAGCGCAGTATAATCCCCAAACCCTGTTGTTGCTTCATCGATAAAAGTATATGCATTTTTATTAATGCCTTCATAGATTAATTCATCTTTATCTTGGCCATAATATTTTGTCATATTAATCCTCTTTTCAAACATTATAATTATTTAAAGTTTTAAATACAAATTGCATTAATCAACTTAACACTCACGTAATTCTCTATATTTAACATCTTCTCTTCTATAGCCATATCTCTCTTTAATAGCATCTAGCATTGAAGAGTAAGTAGCAACAGCTTCATCTACACTATTACTACTAATTTGTCTAACAAATTCAGAAAGATAAACTTCTATTAAATATTCTGCATATCCTTCACAATTTTCATCATATCTTAACAAGTCAGCAAGATGTGGTCCATCAGTCTCATAGTCCTCTATAAAACCTTGATATTCTTCCATTCGAGGCATTACTACATCTCTTAAATATACAAATGTTTCCATATATTCATTATCTTCAGGTAATCCTAATATTTCGGTAATAGCAGTTACAACATAGTAACCATGATCCTTAGAATAATTTCTAAGTTTTTTCTTATCACTTTCACATCTACCCATTTTTTCAGCAGCCATTCCACATATTCTATCATTAGCAGACACATATTCACGTTTCTTCTCACAATAGTATTTACCATCTTTATAATCAGTATCGATTAAATATCTACAGCTTGTACAATCAGCATCAAAAGGAAACATTAGCCCCACTTCTTTCTTAAAAAAACTGCATCTATTCTAACAAAATAGACATGCTTTGTCAAATTTAGAAACCTTTATTAGGGTTAGTAAAAGTAAGTGATGTTATGAAAAATAGTACTTTAATAAAGTTATAATAATCAATAATATTTATCTTACTTTATCTACTAGTTAGATAAGTAACATAAAAAAAGCGCCTTTTCTAAATTGAAAAGGTGCAAATACCCAAAGTGGTAAGCATAAGTCCAAAGAGGACTTGCTTCTCACTACTTATATTATATGTTAATTTCTAAAATTATACAATAATTTATTTAATCATATTCTCAAGTTCTAATATTTTTGTGTTCATCTCTTCTTGAGTTAAATGAGCGCGCAAGAGTTCTAGTAATTTATGTACCATATTAAACTCTTCTTCAATAATTTCCTTTCTGGTTAATCCTAACCAATTTAAAGTATCATAATAATCACTCTCATCAGCATATCCTTCTTCAAAATATCTAATTAGAAATTCATAATCATGATTTCTTACGCGATTAGTAAGTTCAAAACTTGATACATGACTAATAGCATCCATTTGATGACTTAATATACCATTTATATTAAGTTTACTTATACTTTTGATATAAGTATCTAATGCTTCTATTACACCATCAAATCCTTTAGTTTCTGTAGGTATACACATAAAATTAGGTAATTCACTACTACCGGGCTTAATAAATAGACAAGGATGAATATCTTTAAATTTATTATAGACATCTAAACTTAGAGAATCATCAGCTATACAAAACCAAATATTATCAAAATAATAATCATTTAAATAATATCTTTTAAAAGTATCTATTTTATTTGAATTAAAGAAAGCTCCCTCATTAGTTAATTCATCAGTTTCATAATCATAAGAGGATCCATATAGAAAGGATTTACCTATTTTAATATATTTATTAGTATAAGGAGCTAGAAAATCTAATACTCTTTTAACTTGTTCTACGGAACCACTATGAGTTGAAATACATATATAGCAATACTTAACATTAAACTTTCTTCTAAGAACATTTAACTCTCTTACAAATATACTAGCACTTTCTATTTCAATATCATTACTCGTATATTCTAAATCAAGCATAATAGCAATTGATTTAGAAGATTCATTATTACTTAAGCGAACTTTAGCCATATTTTCTTTAAAAGCCTTTTCTGCTTTTTTTTGATAAAACTTCTTTTTACGGTATTCTGAAGACCAACTATCAATGTATTTCATAAGAAACCTCCAAACTTAATTTTATATTATATCATTAAATAAAAAAAATAAAAGAAGAAATTACTTTCTTCTCTTATGTTTTTTTATTATTACAATAATAATTATTATCAATAATATAAATAAACTACCCATTAATATAAGCAAATACTTATGCTTATTAACTAATTTTTCAATAGATAGTTTTAAATCTTTATCTAATAGAACTTCCTCTTCTTTTAAAACTTCTCCATCATAATAATATTTAATTACTCCTAAAGGTTTACTTTTATCATAATTATAACTAATATCTTTTAATCCTGTATATTCTATACTTACTTTACTCTTATCATAATCATTACTTAAATACTTAGTAACATCATTTTTAGTTACGATATCAAACTTATCAGTCTCAGATAGATTAACATTAATAGATTCGATTAATGTGCCTGATTTAACAAGTATTTGATTATTATAATTATTATCGATGTAATTAATAATACTTATAGCATCTTCTACATGATAGTTTGTCTTGTAAGGATATGGAGCTTTTGTAGTAATAGCTAAATAATCATGTCCATTACTATTAAATAGAACAGATATACATTTCCCTGCATTGTCTGTATAACCTGTCTTAGATCCAATTATACGTGATGCATCAAGTCCCATCTTACTTGCTGTTTTAGCAACAGTTGATTGAACAAGATGAGGATCTTCCTCTTTGTTATATTTATCTAATGTATTACTCAAATTATAACTCTTAGTTGTATAAACATCCTTAAACGTTTGATTCTTTAAAGCATATTTAAGTAAAATAAATAGATCATTAATAGAACTATAATGGTTATCTCGATCAAGTCCATGCGTATTTACATAATGAGTATTAGTCATTCCTAAAGACGCTGCTTTTTGATTCATTAAATCAACAAAACTTTCTATCGAACCACTTACAGCAAAAGCTAAAGCATTAGTTGCATCCGCTCCACTAGGAAGCATAGTTGCATATAATAAATCTCTTACTGTGTATTCCTGATTTTCAATTAGTCCTGATAGAGAAGCATCAAAATCAATATCACTTCTCATACTCTTAGAATATATAACTTTTTTATCTAAATCGGGAGAATTCTCAATAGCAACAATTGTTGTCATAATTTTCGTTAAAGATGCCATCGGAGTTACTACATCGACATTATTTTGTAACACGATTTTTTCATCACTCATATCATAGACAATATAATTTGGTGAATGTAAATTAATATTCTCTAATGCTCTAACATTAATACCCATAAATGCAGATATTAATATTAAGAATACCATTAATAATCTTTTCAAAAGTATCACCTTACTCCTGAATAATTATAGCATAAATGCTTATTATTAAAAAGACATTTAATAAAAAAAGATGTTGATTATAATTCAACATCTAAAGCAGCTTTTATGACATCATCCATGTCATAATATTTATATTCGGCAAGTCTTCCACCAAATATAACATTCTCTTCTTTTGCTTGTAATTCCCTATATTTACTTGCCAGTTCATTATTGGCTTCATCATTAACTGTATAGTATTTCTCCATACCCTCCTCATAATCAGCAGGATATTCGTAAGTTACTACTGTCTTAGGACTAGTTACATCAAATTCAAAGTGCTTGTGCTCAATAACTCTTGTATAATCAACTTCATGTCCTGTATAATTAACTACCGCATTTCCTTGATAGTTATTAGTATCTATTATCTTAGTATCAAACTTAAGTGAACGATATTCTAAGTGACCTAAAGAATAATTAAAGTATTCATCCATCGGACCCGTATAGACTATTTTCTTAGCCATACCCATAAACTCTTCTTTATTACTAAAGAAATCTGTACTAAGTCTTACTTCAATACCATCTAACATACCATTAATTAATTTAGTATATCCACCTATTGGAATTCCTTGATATCTATCATTAAAGTAATTATTATCATAAGTAAATCTTACTGGTAACCTCTTAATAATAAATGGAGGTAACTCAGTACATGATCTATTCCATTGTTTCTCTGTATAACCTTTAACTAACTTTTCATAAATTGTTCTACCAACTAAACTAATAGCTTGTTCTTCTAGATTTTTAGGTTCCTCCGTAATCTCTTTCTTTTCTTCCTCAATATGTCTCATTGCATCTTCAGGCGTAAAAACATCAGCCCAAATCTTTGCAAAAGTATTCATATTAAAAGGCATATTATAAATTTCATTTCCATATCTTGCTATCGGACTATTGGTATATCTATTAAATTCAACAAATGAATTAACATAATCCCATACATCTTTATAATCCGTATGAAAGATATGAGCTCCATACTTATGAACTTGTATTCCTTCAATATTCTCCGTATAGACATTTCCACCTAGATGATTTCTTTTCTCAATTACTAATACTTTATAACCTTTTTTCTTTGCTCTTTCAGCTATTGTTGCACCAAATAAACCTGATCCAACTATTAAATAATCATACATATTATCACCATAATAATTATAGCATATTATCGATATCCATTATATGCTATTTTAGCATCATTTAATATTATCAAACATTTATCATCAATTGATTTAAGAGTACTCAAAAACTTCTTATATCTCTTCTTATTAATAGTTACATTAATAATACATTTATCTTCACTACAATTAATTACTGATATATTATAGCCTTCTCTTCTTAAGTCTCTAATATTTTCATGATTAATAGTATCGGATAATATATTAACTGTATATATCCCATCAACAAATAAATCATTTATAATGGTTCCTAAGAATGTACCTGTAGCATAACCGAAAGCATAAGAAATAGCTATTAGATGCATATTAGCATCAGTATTAATACTTGCTCTAACAGCATAATACCAAACAAGTATTTCAAAGAACGCTATAACTGTTGCCCATATTTTATTACCCTTAACAATAAACATTGTTCTTACGGTATTTAAACTTACATCAATTATTCTTGCAAAAAATATTTTAGCCATTAATAAAAACAAATTAATCACCCATTTTTATTATGGGTGATTATTAATAATTTATAAGTTAGCATGATTAATAAAATATCTAAATAGTATATCTTTCTTCATAACTATTTTAACTATTTCATAATCAAACCAATAATTATCTATTTCATATAATTTATCTTTTAGTTTAGATAATACATACTCATTATTGTTGTTACTATAAAAGTAATTTTCTAATCGATAGAGAATTTCTATAATAGCAATAATCTTATAATCTCTTAATTGTAATTTGGGCTTAATATAATCCAATACCTTTATTATATCGAGCAAATTATCTTGAAGTTTAAACAATGATTTAATATTAGTTTTCGAAGTAATAACACGATAGTTAAGTAATCTAACTTTATAATTATATAAAAGAATAGGTATATTAGATAAATTAGGGATTTCTATATCATTCATAAATGGATTATCCAATAAAACCCTTCTTTTAATTAATTTATTATTAGCAAGTATTTCATGATATAGATTATTATCAGATTTAGTAAATGAAAAATCACTTTTATATCTAAATATTAAAAATCTTTTATATCCATTAGTTACTAAGATATCTTCATCACTTTTACTATTATAAATTAACTCTAAAGCTTTATTATTTAAATAATCATTATTATTTAAAAACATTATATAATCTCCACTCGCCATATTAATAGCCTTATTCCATAAATTACTAATAGGTAATTTATCATTAATAGTTATTACATGAAACTTAGCTTTATTTATAAACATTGTTAATAATCTATTAGTCTTATTACTATTATTAATAATAATCACTTCTATATCTTTTAAAGTCTGCCTAAGTATAGATATTAATAGAAATAATAAAGATACATTATTTTTATAAATAGTAACTATTAAACTTACTTTCATTTCTCCCACCAAAATGTATTATAACAAATAAAACTTATCTTGCATATTATATCTTGGAGGTAGAATCATGTTATTTGAATTTAATGAAATTAAAATGCCTGATAAAAAATCAGATTTATTTGATATATCGACTGGTTTTGAATTAGGAAATATGTATAAGAATTTATATGATGGATATAAAAAGTATGAACCAAAAGAGATTAAAGCTTGTAATGATTCAGAAGCACTATTTTTAAATATCTTAAAATTAAGCTTTGCTATTAATGATTTGAATTTATATTTAGATATTCATCCTGAAGATGAAAAAATGTATGAATTATTTAAAAAATATTGTCTTATGTATCAAGATTGTCTAAATGAATATGAAGCTAAATATCAAGTATTAGAATTATTCCATGATATATATGGAAAATACACTTGGTATAAAGGTTTCCCTTGGGAGGATAAGTATGTATAAATATGAAAAGAAATTGCCATATCCAATAAATATAAAAAAGAAAAATTTAAAGATGGCAAAATATATCTTAAGTCAATTTGGAGGCTGTAATTCAGAACTTGCAGCATCTTTAAGATATTTCAGTCAAAAATTTACAATGCCTGACGATTGTGGAGAAGCATTGCTTAATGATATAGCAAACGAAGAATTAGGTCATGTAGAAATGATTGCTACGATGGTTAAATGTTTAACTAAAGATGCAACAATAGAAGAAATAAAAGAATATGGATTAGGAGATTATTACACTGAACACGGACTTGCTCTTTATCCTGTAAATGCTTCAGGATCTCCATTCACAATTACTTATGTTGCATCTAGTGGAGACGTATTTGCTGATTTATCGGAAGATATGGCTGCCGAAGAGAAAGCAAGAGCAACCTATGAACATCTAATTGATTTAGCAGATGATGAAGAAGTAATTCAACCACTTCTATTCTTAAGACAAAGAGAAATCGTTCATTTTAACCGTTTTAAAGAATTATATGACAAATATAAAACAATGGGTATTTAATATCCATTGTTTTTTTATTTTAATTCGCGTTTTGCTTGTGGTTCTAAAGAATAAAGAGCTCTATATTCTCCCTTTCTTCCCTCTTTAACTTTGATTGATTTTTTATCTATTGTCATATCTGTATTATAAGGTACCAATAAAGCACTTATACCGGCTTCACTTGCACATTCGGATAATGTTCTATCAAGATGATAATCAGCACCTATCGTTACTAAATAATCACTCATAATTAACATACCTACTATTTTTCTTTTAAGAAGTTCTTTAAAGGTTACTAAAGACTCCCTAGAAGCTGTAAGAAAGTCTTGTATATCTAATGCTAAATTATCTATTTGCTTTCCATTATTACCTTCTAATCCCGTACTAAGTGGAGGATTAGTTAAGGTATTAGTCCACCAGCAACTTGCAACATCAGCAAGTTTTTCATAATCATCTATTTCTTCTTTACTAGTATGTTTAAAATTATTTATTAAAGATCTCAATCTAGATAAACTTTCTTTATTAAATACATGGCTATAATAACTCTCTAAACCAAGCTCTTCAAGATAAGACTTAAGTCCTTTATATAATTGAATAGTACCAAGCTTATTCTCATCCTCTTCATTTGAAATCGGATAAACTTTATTGTCAGTTAATACAGTATGGAAATATCTTTCTCCATTATCAATTATTATACGGCCCATTTCAGAAGATTTACTGCCATCTTCATTTGTTTTAAATCCAATAGCAATATTCGAACCAAATAAAATATAATCTTCACCTTCAATATAAGATTTAGTAATATTATGATTCTTATTTACATCAAATAGAATATCTCTATCTTGATTATAAATACTTACAAGATACAAATAACCAAACGATACTTGTCCACTTATATTAGCATCAAAGCCAGCATCTTCTCTTGAACTAAAGAAATTAGCATATTTTTCTGCAAGATCAACCATTCTTTTGACTTTTCCATTTTTACATATTTCCATATAAACTTGTCTTAAGAAAAAATTTTCATTACTTTCTGAAGATGTTGGATAATCAAGATTCTTAGCAAAATAATCAACTAATTCTCTAATTTCTTCAATATTACTTTCACTCATTATTACTCTTTTAGAAATACTATCTCTCATATAGTTTAAAGCAATAACCATTTCATCTCGATAATTTAAAGTTTCTGATTCTGTTTTAAATTCTGCATATAAATGCTTTATTGCTTCCTCAAGGACTGAATTTCCTTTAGCTTTAGCTTCTTCTAGTATTTTATCTAAATCAGATTTTGTTAATGTTTCATTAACTTTGCTTTTTTCTTCTCTCTCATCTATTGAATCAATTAATTCTTCTTGCATTTTTATAGCATCAATAAATTGGTCTATATCTACTAATTCATTTTCTTTTCCTTCAAATTTTAATCTTTGAAGTTCTCTATTGGCAATTAACCTCTTATAGATATAAGTTGACAGAGCATAAGCTATTTCTCTTCTAACTTTATTATTAACTTTATTCATATTCATCCCTCTTAACCGCCTATATTAACATATAAAAAAAGAAATAGCAAATTACTATTTCTTAAAAACCAATAATTTTGATAAAACATAATTGGCAATTATAACAACTACTTGACTAATTAGCTTACCGATAATATCACTCATACTTAGAACAGTTACAACTAAGAACATTATTCCAATGTCCATAAGTAAACTTAATATTCTTGAACCAACGAATTTAGTTACTTCAGCAAATATATTCTTATTCTTGCTTTTAAATACGAATATACGATTTGTCACATAAGCAAAAGCAACAGATATAATCCAAGATATAACATTTGCTATTTGAAGTTCAATTGCTTCACTTGCATCAAGAAAAGTTCTAGTTACAGCAAAGTATACGATAAAACTAACTAATGTTGTTAAAAGTCCAACAATTAAGTAATTCCAAACTTCCGGATTCTTATAATATATTCCCCAACCCCAATTCCAAAATTTAACGAAAGGATTCTTTTCATGTCCTCTTATAATTAATTTTCTATCATTATTATTCATATTATTACCTCAAGATAATTATATCACATACTAAAAAATTAATCTCTTGTTTTAACATATCTTGTTTTAGTTACTTGTTTAAATCCTAATTTTAATACATTATTTATACTTTTTTCGTTTTTTGGATGTACCGATGCAAATACTTCACTATATTCGGAATATGTTTGAAATATATATTCTATATATTCCATCATTATATTTTTACCAAAATGAAGTCCTTGTCTTTCCGGAATAACTCCTATTGCTAAATAAGGATTATCATCTAATATAATCAAAGAAAGAATACCTAAATAGTCATCATCACATCTTACAACATATACACAATCATTAAAACCTTTTTCGTGCTTATACTTAGCATTATCAACTAATACTTTAGTTTCACCAACATAGTCATGAAAATCTTTATCGTTATCCAATACAACAGATATATAGCGATGCATTATATTATCTTCATCAAAAGGTTCTAAAATAAAATCACCAAGTTCAATTGTCATTTATGCCTACACCCCTAAATCGGGAACTATTATATATCAAGTTTTAAAGAAATACAATTACCTATTTTTAATTAATTTCTTCTTAATTAGATCTATTGGAATAACAGAGGAAGATATTATTAATACAAATAAGAGTTCTGAACTCTCTAATCCATAAGTTCTAAATAAAGAACCCCCAAAATATATTAGATATATTTGAGCAAAGAAAATAAATAACATGATTGCTATAAATACTTTATTTTTTAATATTCCATTAAATAAATTTATTCTTGTTGTCCTTGCATTAAAAGCATTAAAGATACTTAAGAATATAAATATTGAGAAGAAAGCTGTCATTATATATTTTGTATCTTGTCTAATAAATAAATTGAGAACAGGAACTTTTATAAATAGAACAAGAAGAATACATGAATATAAAGCTACTACTAATATAGATATAATCATATATTTATTTATTATAGGTTCATCTTTTCTAATTGGTTGTTCTTCCATATATCTTTTTAATGGTGCTTCATATGAAAATGCAAGTCCAGCTAAAGTATCCATAATCATATTTATCCATAACATTTGCATGATAGTAACCGGAGAAGTTATACCAATAAATGGACCAACAATTGATAAGAATAAGGCACATACATTCATCGTAAGTTGAAATATTAAAAACTTTCTTATTGATTTGAATATTGTTCTTCCATAAAGAATAGCATTTAAAATTGATTTAATATTATCGTCTAAAATAACAATATCACTTGCTTCTTTAGCTACTTCTGTTCCACTGCCTAATGATATACCAACATTTGCTTTCTTTAATGCTGGAGCATCGTTTACTCCATCTCCTGTCATACCTACAACTATGTTATTATGCTCAAGAATAGATGCAACACGACTCTTATCTTTAGGCAAAGCTCTTGCTATTACTTTAATATTTTTATAGTTTTTAAGTATTGCTTCATCACTTAAGTTAACAAGTTCATCATGAGTGATACAAATGGACTTTTTATCTATCATACCTATTTCATTTGCTATTGATGTAGCTGTATTTAAATCATCTCCCGTTATCATGATAGTTGAAATACCGGATATGGCTAATGTTTTCAAAACTGATGGTGCTTCTTCTCTTATATCATCTCGAAGTAAAACGAAACCAACTAAACAATTATTCTCAACTAAAGTAATTACTCTTATACCTCTCTTAGTATAACTAGTATATAAAGTATCTATATCTTTTTTATTACTAATAACTATTTTTCTACCTTCCGAATTATAATAATATACACATTTATTTAATAAGACATCCTTTGATCCTTTAAAGTATTTATCTTTAGTATCTATCATAGCATAAGAATATTTATCATTAGAATTAAATGTTTTAGAATCAATTATCTTATGCATTTTCGATTGACGACCAACAAAAGATAACATAGCTTTATCAGTAGCATTTCCTCCATTAACTTTATTATTTTCATAGTAAGACTCATTATTATAGATTACTGAATCAATAAAGTGTTCTTTATAGCCAAACTTCATTTCATTCAAATTCATATATTTAAATCCATCAGCTAATACTACTCCAATAACTGATAATTTACCTTTAGTTAGAGTTCCTGTCTTATCAAGTAATAAGACATTTAAAGATCCACTAGTCTCTATACCAACAAGTTTTCTAACCAACACATTATCCTTTAGCATTCTCTTCATATTAGAAGATAATACTAAAGATATCATCATTGGTAATCCTTCCGGAACACATACAAGTATTATTGTTAACGATAAAGTTAAAGCATGAATAAATAGATTAATTACATATCTAGGTTCTTTAATTAAAGGTAGTATAATATCCATATCAAAATTATTTTCTAGAAATAATACATTAAAGATAAAAGATATACTTGCGAGTATAGCACCTATATAACCAATTCTAGATATAACTTTAGCCAACTTAGTTAATCTTATCTTCATAGGTGATTTAGGATTCTTTTCACTTAATTCTTTGGCAATATCCCCATAGACCGTATTAACACCAACATTCTTAATTCTAATAATACATTTATTAGATAATATTACACTTCCCTTTAATAATATATCTTTTATATTTTTCTTAGCTTCTTTTGATTCGCCATTAATACTTGATTCATCAACACCAACGGAACCTTCTACAATTTCACCATCAGCAGGAACTATTTCTCCCGCTTCTAAGATTACGATATCACCTACAACAATATCTTTAGAAGATACACTAGTTAATTCGTTATTTCTTCTTACTCTAACACTAATATCTTCATATTCACTTTGTAATCTCTTAAAAGCTTTATTAGAACCATATTCACTGAGAGAAGAAATAAGGGAAGATAAAGTAATAGATATTAACATTCCAATTGTTTCATACCAATCTGCATCATTAAACATCAATATTACTCTAATAGCTAAAGCAATAAGCATTATCTTAATTATCGGATCTCCTAAAGATTCTAATAATAATTTAAAGAACTTATTTTCTGACTTAATATTTAAATCATTACTACCATATTTGCTACGTGAACTAATAACTTCTTCATCAGTTAGACCTGTCATGTTTCACCTCTAAAAAAGTATATGAATAATTACTGAAACTAATGAATAAAAAAAGAAAATCTAGTAATTAGATTTTCTATTAATATATCTTTTTATTGTTTATCATATAGTCGTATATTTTATCATCTTTTAAATAAAAGTAATTAGTATTATCAAGTAAGTATTTAGCAAAGTCACCTTGATTTTCAACGCTTATAATAGATTCAATAGATGTTTCAAAAATAACTTCTTTTTTAATAGGATAGTTAATTGCTCTTCCCATTCTAAATCCTTCTAAATCAGTTGGTAGTTCTAAAATGATAAATCTTTTATTTGTTATCACTACAGAAACTTCAGAAATATCATTGCCTTTCTTTAAGAATCCATTATCACTAGTAAGTAATACTTCTTCGTTTTTTGCTAATTGATAATCATACATAATATCACTCTCCACCATAACTTAGTTTAATTATATCAAAAATTATCACTATTTGCATTTATATTTAAAAATACAAACAAGGCTAATTTCTACTTATCAACAATTAATATTGAATACTATATAGTTAATGTGCCTATACTGTTTCACCTCTAAAAAAGTATATGAGTGAAACGATAAACTAATGAATTAAAAATACTGAGTTAATAAACTCAGTATTATATTTAACAAATTACTACATTATCTCCTAATCGTAGACCCTTTTCCCAAACACTTACATTAGGTAATTTCTTTACTGCTAATGGATTAAAAGCAAGATATAATCCATTTACATCACAAGTAACAATTCCTCTGACGAAATACGTAGGTTCTTCGCTTCCATGACTTATCTCTTCTAGTACTACAAAAGGATAAGTATATTGAGGTACTCCCTTTTCTTTATATCTCTTCATCATATGTGCAGCTTTTTTTATAATGTATTTAAGTGGTGAGTTTCCACGATTACACACTTGCTCAACCATTGAAAAATGACCATAATCACCTACATCAAACATTCTTTGTACATTAATACTTTCTAAATCAACATATTCAATTTCTTTTGTTTCACTATCTTCTATCATATTATCAAATAAATGTTTAGGATGACAAATATAAATCATATCACCGTCATTTCTAATTGTTAATAATGCTTTTAATTTATCAATAGACTCATTTGTAAATCCATTATCTTCTCTTTCTAAACATCCATATTCCATTGCTAATAGTTCATTAGAACTCATTATACCACTCTCCAATTAGGTTTTATTTTAACATGAATAATATCTAATTGTCTACATCATATAAAAAGAAAGTTTAAACTTTCTTTTTAATAATTAGGAACTCCATATCCATAAATCTTTGCTTCATTTATAGAATAAGTTTTTCTTGCACATACACGATTTGGTTTCTTACCAGTATTACCTTCAATAGTATAGACATTTACTCCATCAGAATATTCAACGATTCCAACATGATCAATAAGTGCATTTTCAGGGTGATAATCAAAGAAGATAATATCTCCCGGTTGAGGTACATATCCTGTTTTCTTCATCTTAAATTGGTTTCTCTCTTTAAACCATTTAACTCCCGTTCCACATCCTTGGAAACTAGGAATAATACCAGCATCTACATACCCATTCTGCTTACCTACCCAAGTAACGAACATTGCACACCATTCAGCAAAACCATTGTATCCCCAAGGTGTCCAGTATTTTTCTCCGGTATTACCAATTTGCTGCTTAGCAAGTTCAACCATTTTACTTCTACCATTAGTAATTGTACTAATATAAACTGAATCACTTTTCTTAAATGTTCCATTCACTGCTTCTACAACAACACGATATCCAGTTTCTTGTTTTATCATACTTGAAGGTATAACATAACTTTTACTAGCTAATACTTCACTTTTAATTAAATTATTATTTTCATAAATATAAATACTAGTTTGTGTTGCTCCATCTCCACCCGTAAATGTTACATTAACATCAATGATATTGCCTAAAGCAAGATAATTATTAGGATTTGTAATAACAACATCACTTATCGGATTTTTAGGTTTCGGTTTTGCTGTTGTCTTAACAGTAGGTGTATAAGCATTATTAGCAGTAAAGCTACTAACAATGGAATCATTAGATAATAAACTAATATTAAGAGTAATTGATTTATTTTTATATAAAGAATCAGGTATTATAAAAGTATTACTAGTAAGTATTTCATTTAGTAATTCTTGGTCTCCTGATTTAATAACTATTCGATTATTTTCAGAAACTGTTCCATCAATATTTATAGAATAATTATCTACATTATTAATAGTTGGATTATTAAGAGGATTTATACTTATCTCTCCCCATACAAATTCATAATCTTTACTTAAAGATTTAATGACTTCATCATCTTTGAATGCATCACATTTTAGATATAATTTTTTATTATTGGAAAGTACTTCTAAAGGTATAATAAATTCTCCTTTATTACTTTCTAATTCCCCATTAACTAAAGTATTGCCTTCTTCATCATTTACTAAATAACTATACTTAGTTGCACCAACTATTGTACTCAATTCTAAAGTATAAGTATTTGCAACATTATTAAGTTTCTCTACACTTAAAACATTTTCTCGCTTTTTAGTAGTAGTTTTATTGTTATCTTTATTTACAGTTCTTAAAGCAAATGTACCAATACTCACTAAACCTATAATAAGAACAACAATAGTAGCAATCATTATTATTTTTTTATTACGACTCATATACATCACGAGTATATTATAGCATACGTAAATAAAAAAAACATCAAAGATGTGAAGTGAACCCCATTTTGGACACTTTAAAAAAAGAACTGGTTAGTATAAAATAATACCTCATGAAAGTGAGGTGTTATTTTTATGGGTAAACATTATGATGAAGAATTTAAATATATGGTACTTGCCGACTATAAAAAAGGAAATCACGGTGGAAGAGCTAAAACAGCCGAATATTTTAAAATTCCGGAAGGTGCATTAATTAACTGGATTCAAAAAGATAAGAATCAAGGTAATCTTGACAATGATATTTATCACAAACGTGGTAGAAAAAAAGAAGAAAATATTAAT
>CAZKFB010000027.1:0-17724 GCA_964551965.1 uncultured Muribaculaceae bacterium | reverse complement strand
GATTACAAGAATTTTGAACGACCTCCAAAAACGATTCACTTCCGTGTCCTTCATGTTTCCAACATTTAATTCTTGCTCCTTCGACATTAATTTTCCCTGAATCATAATATCGATCTTCAAATAGATTAACCGTTTTCTCTTCTATTGAAGCCGCTAATGTAATTACTTTAAATGTACTCCCTGGTTCATAAGTATTAAATATTGGTAAATTACGATTTATGGTTTCTGTAGAATATTTCTGATAATTATTAGAATCAAAAGTTGGACGAGAAGCCATCCCATATATTTCTCCCGTTTTAGGATTTTCAACAATAATAAGAGCTTGTTCTGGATTATATAGAGACACAGCATTATCTAATTCTTTTTCTATTTCCTTTTGAATATTTATGTCGATTGTTAGTTTAATATCCATTCCACTTTGAGGAGAAGCATAAGTACTTGGTTTATTTATTCGATTTCCAAATCCATCTGAATAATATTTAATAGAACCATTTACTCCCGTTAAATACTTATCATAGTAAGACTCAATGCCCGATAAACCTTGATTATCTATTCCAACATAACCAATAACATGGCTTAACATTGTCTTATACGGATAATATCTTTTAGATTCTTTTAATAAATATACTCCATCAATATTCAAATCATTTATTTTATCTGCTATTTCATAACTCAATTGTCTTCCTTCAGGATGTATTCGCTCAATACTAGTTTTCTTTGTTAAATGTTTATAGATATTATCATAGGATACATTTAATATCTTAGATATTTTTTCAGCAGCAGACTTTTTATCCTTTATTTGATTAGGTACAACTACTAGAGAAGTTGTTGTAATATTATCAGCAAGTATTTCCCCATTTCTATCAAGTATTCTTCCTCGATCTGCTAAGATTGGTAAATTTCTACTCCATAAATCATTAGCTAGACTATTAAGTTTATCATGACTTAACACTTGAAGATAAAATATACGAATTAAAATAATAACAAAAACTATAACAACTACAGAAAATACAAATAATACTCTTCTCTTATAATTATCTTGAAACACATATATCACCTTTTAAATTATATGTGTCATGTCAAAAAAATAATAATTTAAAAAGTGGATATTATATCCACTTTTTAAACATTACTTCTTTGTTTTAATAATCCATCTATCAAGTATTGCTAATATTGGAGGTAAGATAAATAGAATTAATAAAGCGGCACATAAAGAACCTTTAGATAATGTCATACAAATCTTAGCAGCTATTTGTGAAGCAAAATTACCAACAATTAGAGTTACAATTACAAGAATTGAAGATGAACATAAAATCGTATGGATAGACCTATTATATGCTTCAATTATAGAATCTTTAATTGATTTCTTTTTATTTCTCATTTCAAGGTAATATGTAGTATATACAATAGCATAATCGATAGTTGCACCCATTAAAATACTTTGAACAATTAAAAGAGATATAAAGTATACATTAGTTCCCGATAGAGATAAAAAACTCATTGTTATATAAACTGCACATTCAATAATTAATACTAAAATAAGTGGAATAATTATTGATTTAAAAGTAATTGCAACAACAATAAAGATAGCAATCATAGTTAGAATAGTAATGAAGTTTAATTCATCATTAAAACTTTTACTCATTTCATAAGCAATGGGAGAATCTCCTATTACATATATTTCATCATCATCTAAACTATTCTTTAAATCAGCAATAAATTCAAAAGTTTCTTTCCCTTCAAAAGCAAATTTAGTATTTAAGATAACTCTTGAATAACCATTATTTGTAAGCAATTCTTTAGCCTCGCTCATTTTATTATTTGCATTCTTAATCTTTGATTTCATATCTTTATCAAGAAAGTTTTGGTATAAGTCATTATTTAGAATGTCTTTATTTAAATAATTAACTAATTCATCTAATGATATTTTTTTTGACTTATCAAATTGATTTATTGATCCATTATATAAATATACAAGTTCAATTAAATCTTTATCAAGAGAATCATCTAGTTTAGATAATTTAACAAATATATCAGTAGCATTGTATTTATCGTTTTTCAAGGATGATTCCATTATTTTTTTTATTGTATCTAACTTTTCAATAGTATCTTTAGGGAACATATTCTTATAATTATTATTATTAACAACGTCATCTAGGATAAAGTTAATTAAGTCATAAAGACTAATTTTATAATTTACTTTGTTACTATTATATAAAGAATATATTAAATTAACATCATTAGTTTTTAAACTTAAAATAGAAGATATTTCTTTAGAGGTATAAGTATTCCCATTATTAACTGAGTTCATAATAGAATCTAATAATTTTATTGTTGAGATATTTTGTTCGTTAATACTTCCTTTTAACATATCTTTATTATTTATTATTATAGTAACTAATTCTCTTGGAGATAATTTAAAACTATACCCATTGTTAGAAGCAATTAAAGCATATAACTTAAATGAATCACTTTTATTAAATCCAAATATATTAGAAATTTCTGTTGCTGTATACTTAGTATTATTATTGCTTGATTCAATAACGACTTTTAATTGATTTAAATTGTTTAAATCTTCTTTACTTAAATAAGAATTAAAATTAGATATACAAAAATCAATAAATTCTAGAGGTGTAAATCTATATTCTTCAGGTAGATTAGTTGCTCGATAGACAAGATCAACTAAGTTTGGATTAATTGAAGCAAATACTGATTCTAATCCCCTTTTATTTAACTTAGTATTATTAATATTATTTTGATTATTAATAAATGTACTTAAACTCGACAGTTTACTTAAATCAACTCCATCTAAGTAGTTAGTTTTAGAAGAAATAATATTTACCCCATTTAATATTTCTTTTAAACTTAATTTAATATTGTTTTCTTGATTCATGTAATAAAGAGTTATTAATTTATTAACATCACTTTCTTGTAAACCAAACATTTTTGCTAATGTTTTGGCATCAGATTCAGCATTGATAGTGGATTTATCAATAAATGGTTTTACTCGTTTTATCATACTCTTTTGTTCTTCACTTATCATACTGCTATATTTAGGATTTTTTAAGACAGTTCCATCAATATAATTAACAAACTCACTTATACTCATCTTATTAGTTGGTGATGAAGAATTATATAGAACAAATAAATCTTTAATTAAACTCTCTTCAACATCGAGTATACTAGCAATATCTTTGGCGTCGCGTTTTTTATTTATTTTAGTTTTATCACTAAAATTAGATAATTTATTTATGTTAGTTTTTGTATTAGAATCTATATTTTTTACTAAATCTTCGTTAGTTAGAATTTCTTTGTTAACAAACATAACAAATTCATTAATTGTCATCTTCATATTGCTATGCTTATTATAATAATTATAGTAAACTAACTTTAAAAGATAATCATCAACACTGATATCTAGTCCTAAATCATTTAGTTTTCTATTAACTTCATTATAAGATAATCTTTCATCAATTGTATTACTGAGAGCAAGAGTTTCTTTAATATTTTCATTATTTAAATTTTCAATTACATTTGCTACTTTATCTTCTCTATCACTTTTATAAATAATAGCTATTTGATTGTTTTCACTGAAGACTGAAGCAATTTCATCATTTTCTGTACCAGTATATAAAACATTTACTCCATTTTTTAATATAAATGCTATGCCAAAGACAATAATAAACATAATTAAAGCTGGGTATCTTAATTTATATACAAATTTCCCAACTTTTGTCATATTGATATTTAAACTCTTTTTCTTGGTTTTTAAAATTATTCTATCAAAGAGAAGAATAAGTGCTGGTAAAGATAAGAAAATGCTTACTAAGCTTAATAATACTCCTTTAGCCAATACAAACCCTAAATCAGCACCAATTGTAAAACTCATAAATACTAAAGCAAGAAGACCAACAATCGTAGTAATAGAACTACTTGCAATAGAAGGGGCCGCATGAAGCAAAGCTTCTTTCATACATTTTATTTTATCTTTTTCTTTTTCTCTTATTTGACTATAGCGGTTCATTAGCATGATTGAATAATCCATAGATAGAGCTAATTGTAAAATAGCTGCAATAGAATTAGTAATATGAGAAACACTTGAGAACATTATATTAGTTCCCATATTCATAAATACAGCAAGTCCAATAGAATAAAGAAATAAAAATGGTTCTATATAAGACTCACACATTATAACAAGAATTACCATAGCTGAAACAATTGCAAATGCAATAATCCATAAATGTAATACAGGTTTGTTCCACTCAGATACATTTCCACTAGTATAGATTTCATAATCTTTATATTCTTTTACTATACTATCATAAACTGAAGTGGCAGTTTTTGACGACTCCTTGTCATCAACAGTTATAACATACAACGTATACTCATTCTTGTTATAATTCTCACTATCATCATAATCAACTTTTTTTACTCCTGATATATCTTCAATAGTATCTTTAACTTGATATTTCTTTTGCTCTTCAAGATTTTTAAACATTAAATTTAAAGTACTTGTACTTACTCCACTGAAGTTTTCATCCATTATATTTTTACCAATTTTTGTTTCTGAATTCTCCGGTAAATAAGCTGAAATATCATGATTAATATTTACTTTTGTACTTACAAATAAAGAAACAAATGCAAGTATCGTAAATATTACTAAAATATAATTTCTTTTATCAACGATAAAATTGACAATTGAATTTTTAATTTTTTTCATAATCCTCTTCCTTTCAAACATAAGACATTATATGAAATTGAAAGAGCAAAAAACAGCACACTTTTATATAATATGTCTAAATTTGGACAAAGTATAAATATGTGTTTATTTTTACACTGTCTAATATTGAGCAATGTTTAAAAAATGATATAATTGATATGAGAAAGAGATGATAATTTATGAAAGTAAAGAATTTAAATTCTTCTTCCCGTAAAACAAAAAAATTAATTAAAGAAACTTTTGCTGAGTTGATGCATGAAAAGCAAGAGTTATCTCACATAACTGTAAAAGAGTTAGTTGCGCGTGCTGGTATTACTCGTTCCTCTTTTTACACACATTATGAAAATATCTATGAAGTTGCTGGTGACATTCAAAATGAAACAATGGAAGTACTACAAAAAAGTGTTGAAGATTTAGTGTCTTCCAATGATTTTAATACTTGTCTTGATGAAATAACAGCATATCTAAAAGAAAACGAGTATATATATTCAATGATTTTATCTAGTTCGAGTGCTGTCATATATGCTGATCGAATTGTTAAACTATTGCGAAAAAAGCTAGATATCTTACTTGAGAAAAATAATGACCATGAGTTAGATTTAGTTTTTTATACTTATGGATGTGTAAACCTTTATATTAAACATTTTCGCGGGGAAATAGATTATACACTAGATGAAATAAATGATTATGTAAAAGGTTTAGCAAAAAAGATTTTTTACATAAAAAAATAGGAAATTTATGTTATTTTTTTCTAAAACTAAAGACTAACAATTATTACTTAAATACCATACTACAACAAGATTATTCTTAATTTTACGCTTTCTTTACTATCACAAAACAACTACATGTGTCACTGACATGTAGTTGTTAATACTATATTTTTTAATTCACTTTTTGTTTAAAATAATTAGTTAAATAATATGAATAATCTTTTATTGAACATTTATTTAAATCAATATTATGTTGTTTTAAGAATTCATCTAATTCTTTATTTACTTGTCCATTTTCAACATACTAATCTTCCGGATTACCATCTTTGCCATAATATCTCAATTCATATTCTGGTAAATGATCATTATCAATATGGGCATCATTAGGTGCAGTGCAAGTATTAATTATTTTACTTATATCATAATCGTATTTTCCTATTTTTGATCTTGTATATTGTAATTTATTAACAACCATAAAAAATAGTGGTTCAGCATGAGCTGTAAATAATTGATAAGTTCCATCTTTATATAATGTTAAACTTTGATGTTCACAATCTTTATTTTTATTATCAATTACTACTAGTACATCTGATTGTACTTCTTTTGGTTTTGTTCCCGAATTTACTAATTGAAAATAATTTATTATTACAGGTACAACTAATAAAATTACTATTATTAAAATTATTATAATTAAGTTCTTTTTCTTTAATTTTTGCAATTTATCTCACCTTATATTTATTCTCTAATTATTTACTATTTCATCAAAGTCACTTTTTTTAATATCGGCAATAGCTTTTTGCAACTCATGGAATAATTCTTCGTCTTCATATATATAACTATCACATTTTAGCCAAATATCACTTGCACATTTAGAAGTTGCAATAATATCTTCAGCTTTCTCACCATACCAACTACGACAATCAGCCTTTTCATTTTCTAAATCAAAATAGCCTTCTAAATCATATAGTTTAGCTTGTAAGTCAGCTTCTAATTTATCAATATGATAGCAAAACTTGGCTTCCTTTGTAATTCGCGCATTAAATTCATCTAATAAGCTAACTATTTCTTCTTCATTGATTAATCCGCTTACAACTTTTCTTACAGCTTTTTCCCCTGCTTCTAACTTTTCTTCTTTAGTGATATTAGACAATGCTGAATAATCAGGAATAATAGTTTCCTCTAGTTCATGTAATGTCATCATCTTTAAAACATGTTCCATATTTAGTCCAAGTTTATATTCATCATTTATTGATATAGCTAAAACTAAAGTACCATATATATGTTCAGCAACACTTTCAATTCTTTCATTAGATATTTTTACATCAAGCCAACCTTGTCTAAGTTTACTCTTTAACTTATTATTAAAAATATAAAATCTAAATATATTATTCATAAAACACCCTATTCTATAACTCCACCACTTAATATAACTTTAAATATTAAGATATCATTTTTATAAATATATTCCGTGCCTTCAAAGTTTGTTAAATCTCCTTGAACATCTAATTTATAAGTAAATTCTCCATTAACATATTCTCTTGGTCCACGTATTGGTATAACGGAAGAATCTTCCCCAACACGCATTAGAGCTGGTCGTAAAATCGAATCAAAGAAAGATTCTGAATCATCCGTTAGAGATACTCCATAATAATTCATTCCCCATTTTGGTTTAACATCATCTATATAGACAACTTCACTTCCTAAGAACTTTTTACCACCAAAATAAGTATCATGATAGACATACTTTTTGCCTTCTATGACTTCTGAATACTCATAGTCATAAGAACCTAATCTTGTAGATTCACAAGGTTTTGCCTTTTCATCAGCATAAGTTGATTTCTTTGCCGCAATTAAAAATTCATTAATACCATCCATTATTTCATTCTCCTAAATAATCTTTTTGCATTGTTATCTAATATATATTCTAATTCTTTAAACTCAAATCCTCGAAGTTCTCTAATACGATTAAACACATTTTTTCCATCTTTCATTGTATCTTCACTCATAAATGGATAATCTAGTTCAATAAGTAATTGATTAATATCAACATTCTTTATTACTTCTAAACTTTTCTTAGCATTTACTCTCGTGATTGGAGTACCAACTGATATAAAACCGCCCATTTCCATAATATAATCTAGTACTTCTAAATTTGGTTGAAAGCAATGAAATACAAAACCATGTTTAGGTTTGTGAGATTTAATTATTCTTATACATTCATAATTAGTATTATTTGAATGTATCACTAAAGGTAAATGAGTATTATTAGCTAAATCTATTGATTCATGAAACTTACTTTCTTGAAGTTCCAAATCAGAAGAATTATCTAAACCAGTTTCACCAATTCCGACTATCTTACTCGAATCACTTTGATCATATAATTCACTTATACTTTCTAATGTCCCTTCATATAAAGGATGAATTCCAATTACCGAATAGAACTTTTCTTCACGATTAGATAGTTCAATAGAGTATTTACTCGTTTCATAGTCAAGTCCGACATTTATAACATATTTTAAATACTCTAATTCATTAATCTCTTTTATTTTTGAATCAACATCAGTTAATTCACGAGGATTAATATGCGCGTGCGTATCAACCATATTACCACCTAAGTTAATTATACTAAAAATTAAATAATTCAACAATAAGGTTTATGAATTTTAAGTAGTTTAGAAAAAAGTATAGAATATTAAAATAATATGATAAAATATTATTAGGTGATAATAATGAAATATACAGTTGTAGAAGTTGGTAGTACTAATACCAAAGCTTACTATGTTAATGGTACGGAGGTATCAGATGCGGGATTTAAAACTATCGAGTTTAAAAACCATTATAAGGTAAATAATCAATTAGATGAAAACGATAAAAAAGAATTAATTGACTTTATTAATTCATTAGATAACGATAATATCTATGTATTTGGAACAAGTATTTTCAGAAAATTAAATGATGATCAAAGAAATGAATGGTTAAAAGAATTTAAAAGTAAAACTAATCATGATTTTAGAATTGTAAGTTCAGATGAAGAAAATGAATATACTGTTTATGGTGCAGTTGCCAATACTAAATATGATGGAAATATAGCTGTTATGATTGGTGGTGGTGGTTCAACTGAGCTTGCTATTGTAAAAGATGGCAAAATTATTGAAAGCGCTAATTCTAATTTTGGAGCTATGGATACATCGGATATGTTTCCTGATATTAAGAAACACATTGCAATAACTGATTATGATGAAATGGTTAGTAAAACAAAAGAATTAGTTAATGTGCCTAAGAATAAAGCTGATATCTTAATACTAGCTGGCGGAGATTATATTTATTTCTATGAAGAATTAAATTATCCGGTTGAAAAGAATAAGTTCTATGATAATGATCTACAACCTTATGCTATTGATATTGAAACAATGGATAAATTTGATAGAGATTTCTTCTATAACATCGATTTAGAAGAAGTTTGTAAACGTACAAATAATGATGCTTGGTGGCGTGGTACTAGAGGTATGCGTCTATGTGTTAAATCACTTGCAGATATATTAGATGCCAAATATATAATTCCAACAAGAATAAATATGATATACGGAATTATGGAACAAATTAATTCAGGCAAAATAAAATAAACTTAATTATAAGTTTATTTTTTTATTTCATCTTTATGATTTTCATTTTTCGATTCGATATTTTGAAGTTCAAAACGATATTCTTGACCATTTTTATTAACGCGCTCTACAAACATGTCATAAGGTCTTGCCCAAACTTGATTATCTCCATATAAAGCACGATAAATAACCATACGTTCTAAAGTTTCTGAATTAATTGCAATACATTCAACAATATATAAATCTCCACTATAATGTCTATAGACACCTTTAACTTTTACTTCCATTATTCCTCCACCATTGTTCCATATTTACTAATAAATTTTTCATAGTATGGCATACTTTCTACTTCATTTAATTTGATTAAGTTTTCGCCATCTTTTTTTAGAATCAATACATTAGCTGGATTATTAAGTTCAGCAGTATAAACTACATGATCATCTTCATCCATAATAAGGTATTCTACTTCATCTATTGTTAATACTTCAACACTCTTATTTTCCATTGTTTCTTACACTTTCTAGTTCTTCACTTAGATATACTTCATAAGCTCTTGATTCAATAGCTTCACTATCCATTTTGCCAACTAAATCTTCAGCAATTTCTTTATTTAAGATATTGGAAATTCCAATATATAAATCAATGTCACTTATCTCATTGGCTCTAGCTCTTAATCTCAAAGTAGATAATAGTTCCTCATAAGTTACATAAGTCTTACCAATATTAAAGTTAGTACCATTAGTATAGTCTCTCCAACCAATTCCATCCATACAACTTTCATAGACATTGTTTGTAATAACAGCTTTGCCTTCCCTAATCATTTTATAATTATTATATAGAGAATGAGCCATTGCTCCGGAAGCTATACTTACAATAGTAATAAATGTTGTCAAACCTATTTTAATTTTCTTTCTAGTATTTTTTATTAAATATAATTTATCTTCTAATATGGCATTTTCTTTCTCTTTTTCTCTTAACTCAGCTTCTAATTTATTATTTTGTTCAAATAGTTCTAATTCTTCTAATGCGTTCATGGATCCTCCTTATACTATACCCCACTATAATTGTAACACATTTAATAGTTATAAGTTATTTATCTCTTCGATAATTGACATATTATACTCTTTTAAATCATCTAATTTATGTTCATGTTTTTTTAAATTTAATATTGGTTCTACAATGTCATCATATCCTTTTATTCCCTCAATATACTTTTCTAAAGTCTTAGGAATTATAACATCTAAACCTAAAGAAGCTGCTTCGAGGATAACCATTCCCTGTCCTTCATAATGACTATTTAATACAAAAGCATCCATCTTATTTATAATACTAAATGGGTTTTTTTGATATCCTAAAAAAGTTATATAATCATTTAATCTTAGATTATTTACTTGTCTTTCTAAAGAACTTCTTAATTTTCCATCACCAATAATATATAGATGAAACTTATTATTTTTTGCTATTACTTCATTAAATTTATTAATTAAAGATGCAAAGTTCTTTTGATATACTAGACGACCAACAGAACAAAGATTAATTACATTAGGATCAACTTCAATATTATTATCTTCATCTTTTTTAGAGAATATTTCATCCGTATTAATCATATTTGGTATCATTTTTTCTTCTTTTTCACTAGTATCAATTAATTTATTAAAAGACTCTTTTACGCCTTCAGAAACATATACTATTTCATCAAAATAATTAAATTTAGATTTACTTAAATTAAATAGCATTTTAAATTTAATTTCTCCCTTTTGCTTATTTAAATAATCATTGTGAGTCCAAATTATCTTTTTTAATGCTTTAGTCTTTATAACAGCAGAACTTACTTCATTTGAATATCCATTAAAGTCAATGGCAATATCATATTCTTTATCTATATTACATTTATAAAACTTATGAAATATTTTAAACGGAATTAATCTCGTTAAATAATTGCATTTTTTAATATAATGAACATTAACAGATTTAGGTATTACATTATCAAATACATTATCTTTATTAACTAAATAAAGATCTACTAAATTATTCTTATAATCCATGGAATTTAAGACATTGATTAATGACTTTTGAATACCTCCATAATTTAAATCAGTTTGAAAAAAAGCTATTCTTTTCATTATATCACCAATATTATTATATAATTTTATGGTCTATTTGCCAATCTTTTTAGTTCTCTTCTCTTAATTCCTTTAATACATCTCTTAGCATGACTTGTCTTTACCAAAGATAATAATGCTTCTTCATCCGGAGTTTTAAAATCAGAACTTACAATTTCAACAACATCTTTGCTCTTTAGAGGATACGTTGGATCAACAAATTCACCATTTACTTTAGCATATATATAATGATCTCCTAAATATGAATGAATATAATATGCATAATCAACAGGCGTTGCCCCATCGGGAAGTTCAATTATTTCATCTTTAGGTGATTTAACATATATCTTTTTACCTAAGACATCAGAGCGAACATCTTCCGTAAATTCTCCTGCTTCCATATTAGATGTTACAAGTTCATTAAGAATTTGATATATTTGCAAGCCTCTAAAGTCATGTTGCATACTTTCAGCTGAGTTAATATTTTGGCTCCATTGGGCCGTTAAACCATGCGTATTTACTAAATCGATGCTTGGCGTAACCATTTGAAATTGAACTATTTTTTCTGGTTCAACATAGCATGAAGTATGAAGTGCCCTATACATATTTGTTTTAGGATTTATAATATAATCTTTTGATTTAGCACTTAATGGGACATATAATTTTTTAATATAATTTCTTAAATTATAACATTCACCAATATCGTTAAGTAGGAATTTCATTTGAAATAAATCGTGAACTTTTTCTGGTTCATGATACTCTTTTAGTCTATTATATAACCCATAATAATTCTTAACAGTTAATTTGACATCAAAAGGGACATCTTTACTATTAAGTAA
Organism: uncultured Muribaculaceae bacterium; assembly: GCA_964551965.1. Lineage (GTDB taxonomy): Bacteria > Bacillota_I > Bacilli_A > RF39 > UBA660 > CAG-582. Next base: position 5,751 of record CAZKFB010000027.1, on the reverse strand, counting down.
TTGAGAAACACTACACAATACTTCATCTATTTTATTTCTATTAGATTTCATTAGTTCTCTTTCTAATTTAACCATCTTAATATATTCAGCATGGTTTAGATATAAAAATGATAAATCTTCAAGATCTAATTTTATATTATAAGCACCAATAAGTTCAGCAAAAGGGACAAAGAAATCTCTTGTTTCTTGAGATATTTCAATTTGCTTTTCTGGTTTATGGAATTGTAATGTTTGCATATTATGTAATCTATCAGCAAGTTTAATAATTAAAATACGAATATCTTTACACATATATTCTATCAATTTTTTTGTACTTGCATCATCAGCTAACTTTTTGTTATTGCCGAATTTTATCTTATCAATCTTCGTTACTCCATCAACTAAGAAAGCAACTGTTGGATTGAATTGTTCACTTATTACTTCAGTCGTTATTCCATCGACATCTTCAATACAGTCGTGTAATAGTCCGGCAGCTATTGAATCGGCATCAGCATGCATTTTAGCTAGAATAATAGCGACAGCTAAAGGATGAATAATATAAGGTTCTCCACTCTTACGCGTAATTCCCGCATGAGCTTTGCTAGCAAATTCATAAGCCTTAATTATAAGTTCTTTATCTTTAGAACTATATCCACTAATAATTGATAAAAGAACATCTAAACTATACATCTGAACACCTCCCAAATACACAAAAAACGACAGTTTTAAGCCGTCGTTCTATTTAATTACACATGAAAGAGTAATATCGTTGTAACTAACAAATATAATTCTACAAGCCCTACTACTCTTCATATAAACCCTCCAAATTTGTAATAAACTCATATTACTACTATATAATTTGTTTGTCAATTACTTTCGACAATTTATATTCTCATAACGAGTTAAAAATAAACTTTTATCTTTTTCTTTAGGAAATATTATAGAAGCAAATTCTTCTGCTTTTTTCATTTTCCTAACCATATAACTATCTAAATATAGCATTGGATTTATTTGGGAAAACATACAATCTATTTTCTCTTTATCTACTCTTAGATAAGAAATAGTTAAGTAATAAAAGAAATTTATATAGTCCATTATTTCATCATAATCTAGTGTTCCATTTATTGAACGATATTCCAATATACTTTTATGATACTTACCTTTATTATTCTTTAAACTTATTGCATCTCTCTTATTATTTGAAAAATGGTCATATAGACATTCCATCGGAAATTTAGAATTAAAATAACTTAACAAATAATTTCTTATTGGTGCTGCATAAACATCAATTGAATCACGAAAGCAATAAGAACTCCCAATTGAATAATGGAATATTATATCTTCAAATATTGCAAATATTTTTAAGAAGTATTCAAAATTATCATTATCACCTATTAATGAATAATCAAAGTTTATTTGTAAACTACAATCTTCAAAATCATGAGGAATATTAGAAACAGTTGCTAATACTTCTTTTAATTCATTAAGTTCTCTCTTTTTATTATGTAATATAGGAGTTACTATTTCTGATCCTGTATAAATAATAGATTTATCAGTTTGAACTTCATATTTAGAGAATTCGCTTAATATATCATTCATTTCTTCGGATTTTATTCCATTTACTTCTAACTCTAATCCAAATTTTTTCCATCTCGGTATTGATAATCTATTCATATCTATCTTTCCTTAGTAAAATGTATTATATCAAAAAATAAAAAGGTATTAAATACCTTTTTACTTAACTTCAGGTTTCATTAATGGGAACAGTACGACATCCCTAACTGAATCTGCATCGTATATCAACATTAATAATCTATCAATTCCAAATCCTAAACCAGAAATTGGTGGCATTCCTTGTTCCATACAAAGTAGATAATCTTCATCCATATCCATAGTTTCATCATCACCTTGATCTTTAGCTTTAAGTTGATCAATGAAGGCTTGTCTTTGTTGGCTTGGATTAACAAGTTCGGAATAGGCTTTACATAATTCACTTCCGCATGCTACAACTTGGAACATATCAACCATTAGTTCATTATCATCATTTCTTCTAGTTAATGGCATCATTACTGTTGGATAATTATAGATAATTGTTGGTTCCACAATATTTGTTCTAATTAATTTTTTATAACAGAAATCAATTACTTGAATAACTGACTTATATTCAGTTAAATCGGCTGCTGTAAATAATCCCTTTTCGATGATTTTACTCTTTAGTTCATCAGGATCATTAATACCAAGGAAATCAAATCCGAATAATTCGCGCATTCTTTCAACATAGTTAATTCTTGCCCATTTTTCGGCACCAAAATCTAATTCGTGTCCTTGATAAGTTATCTTAGTAGTTCCTACTAAGTTCATTAATAATTCTTGAATAAATTTCTTATAAAATGTAATTGTATCTTCAAAGTTCCAGTAGGATACATACCACTCTACTTGTGTAAATTCTTGTAAGTGTTGTGGATCCATTCCTTCATTTCTAAAGCATTTAGCAACTTCATAAACACGGTCAAAACCGGCTGCTATACACTCTTTTAAATAAATTTCAGGTGCAATACGTAAATTACAATCTTGATCTAATGCATTATGGTGAGTAAAGAATGGTTTTGCACTAGCACCTGAAACAGCAGTTTGTAATATTGGAGTTTCTACTTCTAAGAATCCATGCGAATCTAAATACGAATGAATAAATGAATATAACTTACTACGTCCTAAGAATATTCTTCTTGATTCTTCATTAGTAATTAAATCTACATATCTTTGACGATATTTTAATTCAGTATCAGTAAGTCCATGGAACTTTTCTGGTAATGGTCTTAAGGCTTTACCTAAGAATTCAAAACTTTTTACTCTTAAAGTTTTCTCTCCCGTTTGAGTTGTAAATATTTCTCCTTCAGCACCAATAAAGTCTCCAGAATCGATTTGTTTCTTGAAGAAATCATATCTTTCTTCACCAACTTCATCAATTTTAATTTCTAATTGTATAGAACCTTCTAAGTCTCTAATTCTAATGAAACTTAATTTACCCATTTTACGCATGAATACGATTCTACCAGCTAATCTAACACTTTCTGTTCCATCACTCAAAGTAGATGCTTCTTTTAAAGTATGTGTTCTATCAAATTTTTCTGGATAAGGATTACATACTTTTCCAATTTCTTGCAATTTTTCTCTTCTAACTATTTCTTGATCTGTTAATTTTCTTTCCATAATATCTCACTCTCTTTTTATAATTTACTATATTTTTTTACTTTTTTAAAGTTTTTTATGCTATTTTACTCTCGGTTGTATATAATTTCTTGTAATAATCACACTTTTGCATTAATTCATCATGTTTACCCTTAGCATATACTTTTCCATTTTTAATAACATATATTATATCAGCATCAATAATTGTCGATAATCTATGTGCTACCATAATGATAGTATGATCTTTAGATAAATCTTTAATTGATTCTTTAATATACTCTTGTGATTCATTATCAAGAGCTGAAGTTGCTTCGTCAAATAATATAACTTTGGCTTCTTTTAAAAGTGTTCTTGCAATGGCAAGTCTTTGTTTTTGCCCGCCTGATAAATTAACTCCGCCTTCACCAATCAATGTATCATATTTCTTTGGTAAAGACATTATATAATCATCTATATAGGCTTTCTTACAATATTCTCTCACTTTTTCTAAAGTTACGTTTTCATCAATAAGTCTAAAGTTTTCCATTATTGTTCGATTAAATATAAATGGTTCTTGTCGAATAATTGATATGTTCTTTCTTAGAGATTCTTCTGTTAATTTCTTTATATTTACTCCATCAATACATATTTGTCCTTTATTACAGTCAAATATTCTCGTAAGTAGATTAAAGATTGTTGATTTACCTCCACCCGAAGAACCAACTATTGCTGTAAACTTATTAGGCTGGAATTTAATACTAAAGTCGTTAAATATCTTTTTCTCTTTCTTATAATTAAACGATACATTTTTAAATTCTATTTCCCCTTTTGGATTATTTAACTCAATGTTTCCGTATTTAACATCTTCATACATAAAATTTCCAAGTATCTCATTTATACGATTTATTGCTACGGATAATCTCTGATATATTACCGAAAAATCAGTTATATTTTCAATTAACCATGTATAACGATATATATAGAAAGTTAATGCAATAAAGAATGTTAATGATACTGAACCTTGATAAAGTAATATTGCACAAGTAAGAAATGAGCCACACTCAATACTAGTTTTTAAAAACCATGAAGTTGCATCATAGAACATATTTATATTTATTTCTTTTTTAGAAATAGATAATAAATTTTTAACTATATCTAAGACATTCTTAGAAATATTATCAGTTATACCTAGAGTTTTTATTTCTCTTATTCCTCCAACTGATTCATTTGCTATTGCAGTATACTTATCGTTTTGTTCTTTAACTTGCTTATTACATTGTTTTATTTTCTTAGAAAATATAAATACAAAAATACCATAGATAACTAAGAATAATAATATTTCTGTACCAATTATCCATGAATTATAATAAATATATACAAGTATTAATAAAGATGATAATACGCTTGGTACAACTTGCATTACTCTATTTACAGAACCAACTACTATTTCGGTATCATTAGTCACACGATTTATTATTTCTCCCGACGACATCTCTTCAAATGCATAAGCTGGTAAACACATTACTTTTTTATATGTATCATAACCAATACTCCTAGATACTTTCATCTGAATTACATTTAATGCATTATACACGATTTCTTCAATTACATTTGTTAATAATGACATTATAAAATATATACTAAAATACATAATGGCTGATTTAATCGATAGCTTTACTACACTTTCGGTACCAGCACCAATTAAGTATCCATAAAAAAGCGTAGCAAAGTTAATAATTAATATAATTGTAGAAATAAGGATAACTTTAGCTTTATATGGTTTAAAATAGCTAAATATAAGCTTAAAATTCGTTTTTTTCTTCCTATTCTTTTTCATAATTACTCTCCTCTCTATAAATTAAAAAGTCCTACAAATATGTAGGACTTTATCAAACTTTTTATTACACTAAAATAAAAGGAATCATGATTAGTCCATACATATTTTGAAAAAATAATTGTTTTTGTTTTAATAATATTTTCATGACTAATCACTTCCTTTCCCTTTGAAAATACAATTAGAATATATACTAAATTTTATTAATTGTCAAATAAAAAAGGAATATAGTATCTATATCCCTCTTAATTTTTTAATGTTGCTAAAAGTTCTTCTTCACTTTTTAGCGTTTCTTTTTCTTTCTCTACTAACTGAGCTGGAGCTTTTGTAACATAAGATTCATTTGCTAGTAATTTCTTTCTTCTTTCAATTGAAGCTTCCAAATCACTTATTTGTTTTTCTAATTGTTTTTTCTCTTCTTCTGTTACTTCTTTTTCAAAATAAATTGTTGCATTTAATTCACCTGATTTAACTGAATAAGAATTAATATCTAAAGACTCACTTACTAAAGAATCTTGAAGTTTCAACATTTTAACAATTATATCATCCTCAAAATCAAGTTTTACTTTAGCATTCTTAGTTATATTATTTTCAGCTTTTACATTTCTAAAAGAAGTAATAAAAGCTATTTTATTATCAACTACCTTACATTCTTTATCAAAGACAAATTTACTGTCATATTGAGGATATTCGCTTATCATGATAGACTCATGTGATTTAATTGGTAACATTTGATATATCTCTTCGGTAACGAATGGCATAAATGTATG
>CAZKFB010000026.1:0-18879 GCA_964551965.1 uncultured Muribaculaceae bacterium | reverse complement strand
ATTTTTTATTTAATTGTAACTATTATTGTAGTTGTTGTTGTAATTGTTATAACAACTAAAAACATTAAGAAACTTTATAAAGATACTTTAACTCAACTTGAAAGAAATAAGAATTTAATTATAAGTGGTTCAATATTATCAGAACTTAATAAAGTAGAGTCTTTAATAAACAATAAGGATTTACAAGAAAAGTATAACTATTGGAAATCTTTATTTAAAACAATTAAAGATGAAGAAGTACCTAAAATAACTGATGAATTAATTGAAATAGAAGATTTAATTAATCATAAGTTTAATAGTGAAATAAGAGAAAAGTTAATTAAAATAGAATTTGAAATTTATCTAGTTAAGAGTAAAGCTCAAAAGTTATTAGACGATATTAAAGAGATTACTTTATCAGAACAAAAGAATAGGGAAATTGTTACTAAATTAAAGAGTGATTATCGTACTATTTTCTTAGCATATAATAATAACAATAAAGAGGATTATTCTTTAGTTCAAATTCCATTAGAATTACAATTTGAGAATGTAGATAAGTTATTCTCAGCATTTGAAATGGCGATGGAGAATAATGTATATACAGAAGTAGGTAAGATTGTAAAAGCTCTTGATGATACTATTGGTAACTTAAAGATTGTTATCGAGGAAGCACCTAGTATTATTTTAATGGGTAAAAATATGATTCCTAATCGTATAGAAGAAATTAAAAAGATATATGATAAGATGACTAATGAAGGTTATAATTTGGATTATTTAAAAATAGATTATAATATATCTGAATCAGAGAAGAAGATTGCTGATGTTTTTGATCGATTAAATGTATTAAATCTTGAAGATTCAGTATTTGAATTAAGAACTATTCTAGATTACTTTGATCATCTTTATAATGACTTTGATAAAGAGAAGGTATCAAGAAAATTATTTGATGGTTATATCAGAAGCGTTATTATGAAATGTAAAAAGTTAAAGAAGATAGTTGGCAATTTATCTAATAATATTGATAGTATTAAATTTAGCTATGATTTAACTGATGATGATGTTAAGATTATTTCAGAATTACAACAAAATATTTTAGAATGTGAAACTAAGTATGATGAAGTTATCGCACTTTATCGTGAAAAACATACGGCTTATTCTAAATTAAATACAGAAATGGAAAATATTAATCAAAAGTTATTAAAGTGTGAAGATCGTCTTCACTATACTTTAAATAGTTTAGGAAGCTTAAAAGAAGATGAAATAAGAGCTAGAGAACAATTAGATGAGATAAGAGATATTATTAAACAAGCTAAGAGTCATATGTCTTCATATAAACTTCCAGTCGTACCAAAGAATTACTATGTAGAATTAGAAGAAGCAAATGAAGCTATTAAGAATATGGTTATTGAACTTGAAAAACAACCAATATCTATTAAGACATTAAATTTAAGAGTTGATACAGCAAGAGATTTAGTATTAAAAGTATTTAATACATCATTAGAAATAGTTAAAACAGCATCAATGGCTGAAAATGCAATTGTATTTGGTAACCGTTATCGAAGAGTTAATCAAAGTATTAATTCAGGTTTAACTAAAGCTGAAAGAGAATTTTTTAAGGGTAATTTTAAAAGCAGTTTAGAATATGCAATTAATTCAATTAATATTGTTGAACCTGGTATTCATAAGAAATTACTTGATGCTTATAAATTAGAACAAGAAAGGGCTAGTTAATTATGGTTTATTTAGATTATTCGGCGACAACACCCGTTTTACCTGAAGTATTAGATAGTTATAATAAAGTTACAGAGGAATTCTTTGGAAATCCAAATAGCTTACATAGTTTAGGAGTTAAGTCTCATGAATTACTTGATAGTGCAACTAATCAAATTGCAGAATTATTAGGAATAAGTGAAAGAGAATTTATTTATACTAGTGGAGCTACTATGGCTAATAATATGGCCCTTATAGGTGTCGCAAATGCATATCGTAGATATGGTAATAGAATTGTTGTATCTAAACTAGAACATCCAAGTATTTATGGAATATGTAAGTATTTGGAAAAACAAGGATTTATTATTGATTATGTTGATGTTACAGAAGAGGGCGTAATCGACTTTGATGATTTAAAGAGAAAGATTACTAAAGATACAATTCTTGTTAGTATCTGTGCAGTTAATTCGGAAACTGGTGCAAGACAACCATTAAAAACTATTAGACAAGTAATGAGAAAGAACAATGAAAATTGTATATTCCATTCTGATATGACACAAGCTATTGGAAAAGTTAATGTATCAGTTACTGATGTTGATTTAGCAACAATAAGCGGACATAAGATATATGGACCTAAAGGAATAGGTATGTTATATAAAAATAAAAATCTAGTATTAGCACCTATATTATTTGGTAGTAATGAACTAGATTTAAATCCAGGAACACCACCACTTCCTCTAATCGTGTCTTTTGCTAAAGCCTTAAGACTTGCTTTAAAAGATATTTCTAAGAAAGAGGAAATTGTTAGAGGTTATAATGAAAAGATTATTGCTCATTTAAGAGAATATCCTAATATCATGATTAATACTTCAAAATATTGTATACCACATATTTTAAATGTAAGTTTAATGGATATTAAACCAGAAACATTTATTCATGCATTAGAGACTGATGAAGTATATGTATCTTCTAATACAGCTTGTTCTAATGGTAAGAAAAGTGAAGCAGTTTATGCGATGTATAAAGATGATAGACGAAGTGAAACGACAATACGTATAAGTTTATCTTATCAAACAATGCCTTCGGAGATAACTGAATTCTTAAATTCATTTGATAAACATTATCAAGAATTAATAGGTTTAAAGAAGTAATTTGACAAAGAATACTAATTTTGATAGTATTTAGTTAGTTTAAATCAGTGATTTGGATTAGTAAATATAAGAGAAGTTTTAAGAGAGAACGGGTTTGGTGAGATCGTTTAAATGGACTTATATTGAATGGACCAATGAGAGATTTTCTGAAAAGTAGTAGGGGAATCCGGAATTTTCTATTCCGTTAACATTAGAACATATATGATAGTATATGATTTCAATAGGTGGCATAAGAAACTTTTTCCTTTTGGGATTTAGTTTCTTTTTTATTTAGGAGTGATATTATGAGATTAAGTAAGCGATGGTGCATTAATATTTAAATAAAATATAAATATTAGAAAGAGGAAAATTTATGAAAAATATTTTAACGGGCGATAGACCAACAGGAAGACTACATATTGGTCACTATGTAGGTTCTTTAAAGAGAAGAGTAGAATTACAAAATGAAGGTGACTATGATAATTTTTATATTGAAATAGCTGATGCTCAAGCATTAACTGATAATTATGAGAATCCAGGAAAAGTAAGAGAAAATGTATTAGAAGTTGCATTAGATTATCTAGCTTGCGGAATAGATCCGAATAAAGTAACAATATTCATCCAATCACAAGTTCCAAGTTTATGTGAACTAACATTCTATTATATGAATCTTGTATCACTTTCTCGTTTAGAGAGAAATCCAACAGTAAAACAAGAATTAAAAATGCGCAATTTTGAATCATCTATACCTACAGGTTTTTTAACTTATCCAATTAGTCAAGCTGCTGATATTACAGGTTTTGATGCAACCATTGTTCCGGTAGGAGAAGACCAATTACCAATGATTGAACAAACGAGAGAAATTGTAAGATCATTTAATAATATTTATGGGGAAGTACTACATGAACCTAGTGCTGTTTTACCAGAAAGTGAATCAGCTAATAGACTTCCAGGAACTGATGGAAAAGCTAAGATGAGTAAATCTTTAAATAATTGTATTTATCTATCTGATGAGCCGGAAGTAATAAAAGAAAAGGTAATGAGTATGTATACTGACCCTGATCATATTAGAGTAGAAGATCCAGGAAAGATTGAAGGTAATACAGTATTTACATATTTAAGTGTTTTTGCTAAACCAGAACATTTTAAAAAGTATTTAAGTGAATATCAAACTCTAGATGAATTAAAGGCTCACTATCAAAGAGGTGGTGTAGGTGATGTTAAGATAAAGAGATTCTTAAATGATATCTTACAAGAAGAATTAGAACCTATTAGACTTCGCCGTAAAGGGTTAGAAGCAGATATTGAAAGTGTATATCGTATACTTGAGGAAGGTACTAAAAAAGCTAATATAGTATGTGATGAAGTTTGCAATAATGTAAAACGTGCTATGGGATTAGATTATTTTAATGATGATAAATTTTTAAATAGTCAAAAAGAAAAATTTAATAGTTAAGAGATTTTAATAACTATTATCTTATGCTAAAATAATAATAGGTGATAGTATGGAAACTGGTTTAAAATTTATATTATCTTCTATTTTATTGTGTGTTACAGCAACTTTATTTATTGCTATTAACTTTGTATATAAAGATGTATTTAAAGTAAAATATGAAGAGTTACCAGAAATAAATAATGTAGAAGCGTTTGATGACCAATTAGAATATATGGGAATTACAGAAACTATTAGGGTATCTAAATATAATTCTCATTTGGGTTTTCAAATGAATTATGAGGTAGATAAATTTAATGTATCTTTACAAAGTAATTCTAGTGTATATTTTTACCTTTTAGATAATGAAGATATCTATTTGAGAGTAGAAAAACTAAATAAAGAAGAATACTATGATTCTTACAATAAGGGGATTCTAGAAGAACTGAATAATGGTTATAAATATAAATACAAGTACTTAAGAAATAATAAATCTTATTATAAATTAACTATTAAAAATTTTGATAGTAAAGATTATGATTATTTAGATTTAAGATTTAAATATATGAGTGATAGTTTTGATATTTCAAACTAAGACTTTTTGATTGTTATTTTTAATATTATTGATTATAATTATATTTATTGGAGGTGTCTATATGACAGATAAAGAGTTAGCTAATTTAATATTTCCAAATATTACAAAAACGATAGAAGATTATGAAAAGATGTATCCAGAAAGAGAATTACCCGAAGGGGCAAAGGTTACAAGATTTGCACCATCACCAACCGGTTTTGTTCATATAGGAAATATGTTACAAGCAGTATTAGATTATTATCTAGCTAAAAATAGTGGAGGTATTTTCTATTTAAGAAATGAAGATACTGATACTAAAAGAGAAGTATCTAGTGCTGTTGAAAAGATTATGGATGCTTTAAAATATATGGGTATGGAACCTGACGAATATGAATTTGATGGTGAAGTAGTAGGTAACTATGGACCTTATATTCAAAGTGAGAGAAAAGAAATTTATCATACATTTATCAAGTATTTAATTGAGATAGGAAGAGCTTATCCTTGTTTTTGTACTTCTGATGAATTAGATATAATGAGAAAGAAACAAGAAGCTAAGAAAGGCCGTATAGGTTATTATGGTGGATGGGCTAAATGTCGTGATTTATCTAATGAAGAGAGAGCAGAAAGAATTAAGAATGGTGAAAAGTTTGTAATTCGTTTTAAATCAATGGGTAACTATGATCGAAAGATTAATTATGAAGATTTAGTTACAGGGGTTATTGAATTTCCACAAAATGATGAAGACTTTGTAATTATGAAATCCGAAGATTTACTACCAACTTATCATTTTGCCCATTTAGTAGATGACCATTTAATGCATACGACACATGTTGTTAGAGGACAAGAGTGGTTACCTAGTGTACCTAAACATGTCGAATTATTCGAAACTTTTGGTTTTAAACAACCTAAATATATCCACAATTCACTATTGTTGAAACAAGATGGAAATGTTAGAAGAAAGATTAGTAAAAGAAAAGATCCGGAAGCTTTAATGGGATATTATATTGAACATGGTTATCCTAAAGAAGCTATTATTGAATCTTTAATGACTATATTAAATAGTAACTATGAAGAGTGGAGAGATAATAATCCGGAATCTTCATACTTAGAGTTCGAATTTGATCCTAAAAAAGTCGGTACTAGCGGAGCTCTATATGATTTAGAGAAATTAGATAATATATCTAAAAATTTAATATCAAGAATGAGTGCTGAAGAAGTATATGATAATTTAGTTCATTATACTAGTATATATGATACTGAATTTAATAGAATAGTTACGGAGAATCCTGATTATACAAAGAGAATTTTAAATATTGAAAGAGTTCAAGATAAACCAAGAAAAGACTTTGCTAACTTCTCTGATGTAAGAAATGGTATTTGGTATATGTATGATGAGTTATTTGTTAATCCTGAATATGAATGGATGAAGATAACAGATACTAATGAAATTAAAAATATAATTAATACATATATTGATGAATTCTATTCAGAAAATGATGATAAGGATGAATGGTTTAATAAGATAAAATTAATGTGTGATAAACTAGCTTATGCATCTAATATGAAAGAATATAAACAAAATCCTGATGCATATAAGGGAAATGTTGCTGATATATCTACAGTATTAAGAGTTGCATTAACTAGTAAAGCACAAACTCCTGATTTATATGAAATAATGAATATTTTAGGAAAAGATAGAATTATTAAAAGATTTAAAGATATTTCGTAAGAATATCTTTTTCTTTTACAATTTTACTTCTTATGATATAATAATTATATAGTAGGGGTACTAGGAAATAGTTAAATAAATGTATTTAATTTTAGGATGTGATATTATGAAATGTAAAAAGTGTGGTTATGAATTAGAACCAAATGATAAGTTTTGTTGTAATTGTGGAGAGTTAGTTGAACAAGTAGAGGTTAAAGAACCTATATTACCTGATGCTAAAGAAGCACCATTACCCGGCGTAAGTGAGATTAAGAAAGAGGAAGTAGTTAATGGTGGACAACCTGAACAACCTCAAATAGTAAATGCTCAAGTTGCTAGTCAACAAGTTAAATCAGAAAATCCACAAAAACAAAAATCTAATCCAATTGTATTAGTTATTATAATTGTCTTAGCTATAGTTGCAGCTATCTTATTATTTTTATTACTATATGGAACTGGAAGTTCAAAAGTCGGAGATAATACAACAACTACAACAACAACGACAACGACTACAACAAAGAAAGCATTACTTGCAACTGAGCATGTAATTAATACAATAAAGATTACTGCTCCTAGCGATTGGGTATATTTTGATAATACGAGTGAAATAGGTACCATAGTTAGTCAAGCTGTAGGATTACAAATTAATATCTCACCAATGAATGCAGTAAACTTTGAAAATGCTAAAGTTGATCAAACTATAATTGATAATAGTTTAGTTGAAAAAGGTATTCAAGTAATTAATAAAAATACAATTTCTTATGAAAATAAAGAATATTTATATTATGAAGTAGTAAATAATAATACTAATCAAGTATTCTTATATACTAGTATGCCTAATGGAAATACTATTAGATTTGAGATAGCTACACCTAATGCTGATTATAATGCGGCAATGCCAATCATAAATCCAATAGCTTTAAGTGCTGAAGTTTATTAATAAACAAAAAGTGTCTTATGACACTTTTTTTAATATATCTAAAGTATGATATCCGGAGCCTAATAATTCAGGCCTTTCACATATAGATAGATTATATTTTAGGAATTCTTTATATTCTTCTTCACTTAGTGAATTTACCATTTCTCTTAGATGATTAGCAATACCGTCAGGATTAATTATTTTAATTCTTTCTAAGTTTGTCTGTTCATTAAAGTAATTAATATCTTCTAATCTTACAAAGCGATAGAGATCATTTTCACGAGATTTTATATTATAATTATCATCTACTAGTCCTTCTTTAATAGAAGATAGTATGGCATGTTCTTTAAATCCATGATTAATAATAGCAAAGTCATTCATACAATAAGCAACAAAGATAATACCATTTTCTTTAGTAATTCTCTTAGCTTCATTTAAAGAACTCAATAATTCTTCATTACTTATTAGATGATACATTGGACCTAGTAGTAAAGTAATATCATAAGTATTATCATCTAACATACTTAAATTAGTAGCATTTGCTTGAATTGCTTTAATTCCTTTATCTTCAATTTTTCTAACATTATGCTTAATTAATTCAACGGCTGTAACATCATAACCAAAATCACTTAAATACTTAGAATATGCACCAGATCCAGCACCAATATCACATATCTTATCGCCATTTCTCAAGAACTTTTCTACATAAGTCATAGTTATATAAAATTCTAGATAACCATGTCTTGTCTTTAATCTTTTTTCTTCATTAAATTTATTATAGTAATTAATTAGATTATTTTCATTCATATTTTCACCTGTATTTATAATACTCAAAATAAAAATAAATAACAAGTTATATATGAATAAAATAACTTCTTTTTAACCATTATAAGGTTGAAAGGGGGTACTTGTATGGGTAATTATAAAGTAAGTATAAACGGAATTGATACTAATGATTTACGTGTTTTAACAAAGAATGAAACTAATGAATTATTTACTAGATATCATAATGGAGATGAATCTGCAAAGGAAGAATTAATTAATGGTAATTTAAAATTAGTATTATCAATAATTAAGAAATATAATAATGGTAAGAATGATATGAATGATTTATTTCAGGTAGGTTGTATTGGTCTAATAAAAGCAATTGATAATTTTGATTCTTCTCTTAATCTAATGCTTTCAACTTATGCAGTTCCTTTAATTATTGGGGAGGTTAAAAGACATTTAAGAGATTCAACTAATTTGCGAATTACGAGAAGTATAAGAGATCTTGCCTATAATATTATGAAATTCAAAGATAAATACTTTGAAGATTATGGAATAGAACCTACTAATGATGAAATAGTTAAATCTTTAGGTATAACGGAGTATGAATTAAGAGAAGCTTATGATTCGTGTGTTGAACCAGCTAGTATATATGATCCAATCTATAATGATGGAGGAGATACGATTTATTTGCTAGATCAAATAGCTGATAAGAATACGGATAATAATCGAGATGATATAATTGCTTTGAGAAAAGCATTAAAGCAAATAAAGGATAGAGAAAGGGATATTTTAGTGAAACGTTATATAATTGGAAAAACGCAAATGGAATTAGCATCCGAACTTGGAGTTAGTCAAGCACAAATATCAAGAATAGAAAAGTCAGCCATTAAAAATGTTAAAAAGTTAATTAAATAGTAATTGTAAGGGAAATGACAATAAAACTATAATTTGTAATAAATAGATGAGTATCTATGATATAATTTTATTAGGTATTATAGAAAGAAGTGAAAATATGGGATTAATAAGTGCTGCAACAGGGTCTATATCTAATGTTGTAGGAGATCAATTTAAAGAGTATGTCACTTGCCCAACAAGTGATAAGAATGTCTTAGTTGCTAGAGGAATAGTTAATCATGGTGATGCTAACTCTAATCCAACTGAAGGTGTTATTTCAAACGGAAGTAAAATAGTTGTTCCATCAGGATATGCTATGATGATTGTTGATAATGGTGCAATTAAAGAATTCACTGCTGAGCCTGGAGAATTCATTTGGGACACATCAAGTGAACCAAGCGTATTTGAAGGCGGTTTCTTTAAGGGAATAGGAGATTCAATTAAGAAAATTGGAGATCGTATTACTTATGGTGGACAAGCAGCAAGAGATCAAAGAGTTTACTATGTTAATTTACTTAATATTACAGGAAATAAATATGGCTCTTCAAATCCACAAACTATTTATGACGTTTTATATGGATCTGTAGAAGTTACTTTCCATGGAGAATATTCATTTAAAGTTGTTGATCCAACAGTTTTAGTTGCTAATATGATTGGTGCTAATGCTAAAGATACAATTACTGTTGATGAAGTAGTTGGTGGACAATTAAAACAAACTTTTGCAAACAATGTTACAGTTTGTATAAGTGATTTAATGACAAAGAATAATATTTCATTTAATCAAATTCAAAGTTATTTAAATGAAGTAGTTAGTAAGATGAATACATTACTTGATGATTCTTGGAGAGCTCAATATGGACTTGAAATTCAAGATTTATCATTAAATATTGTTCCTTCTGAAGAATCAAGACAAATAATGAGAGAAGCTGATTCAGAGATTTCACGCGAAAAACGTAGAGGAGATTTATATTCTTCAAATCCTAGTGGATTAATGGCCGCTGCTACTGCTGATACTATGCGTAATGCATCAAGTAATGACAATGGTGCTATGATGGGATTCATGGGAATGAACATGGCTCAAAATGCTGGTGCTAATGTTATGGGAGCTGCTTCTGAAATGACTCCAACTCCAACACCTGCCTCTCCAACACCTGCACCTGTTGGTGGAGTTGTTATGAATGAATCAGTTCCTGTTAAGGAATCAACTACTACAGTTGCTCCTGATGCTGCATCTGCTGCTCAAACTACTGATGCAAAATTCTGCAATCAATGTGGTGCACCAGCAAAAGGTAATTTCTGTTCATCTTGTGGAGCAAAGCTTAATTAATAGATTAAACAACATCAATTGATGTTGTTTTTTTATATAATAATTTATACTAATTTTTAATATAATTTATTGGTGAATTATATGCGTGTAAGTGATTTACAAAGTAAAGAAGTAATTGCTCAAAATAATGGAAAGAATATAGGCAAAATAATAGATATAGATATACTTGAAAATGGAAAAATAAATTATTTTGTTGTTGAACCAAAGAAATTTCTAAAGAAAATGAATATATATAACAATGAAACATGTATAAAATTAGAACAAATAGTTAAAATAGGAGAAGATGTGATACTTGTAGATTTGCATTAAATAAGGTATAATCTTTAGTGGGTGCACAATATGAATAGAAAAATAGTTATAATTGGTATTATTGCATTAGTTATTGATCAAATAACAAAATCATTAATGCAAATTTATGATGTACACTTTAATATTATAAATGGATTTTTAAGTTTAAATTATATACAAAACACGGGTGCTGCTTGGTCAATATTAGAAGGTAAGCAGTATTTATTAATAGGAATATCAATTGTTATGTTAATTTTAGTTTATAATATGTCTTTTTCGTATGACAATAATAGACTTAATAATATTACTTTTGGTTTATTATTTGGTGGTATTATTGGAAATTTGATAGATCGTGTCTTTTATGGAATAGTAAGAGACTTTATTGATATAAATATATTTGGGTATGATTTTCCTGTATTTAATATAGCTGATATGGCTATTGTATTTGGAGTAATTATATTATTAATAGGAACACTTAAAGGGGAATTAAAGAAATGGAAATCGAAGTAGTAGAAAATTTAGATAGAATAGATAAATACTTGACTAATTATGTGGATTATTCAAGATCAGTTATTGCTAAGATGATTGACAGTGAATATATCTTAGTTAATGATAAAAAAGTAAAAGCCAATTATGTGGTTAAAGTTGGAGATAAAATAACTGTTAAAGAGGGTTTTATTGAACCATTAGATATTAACCCAGAAAATATTCCAATTGACATAATATATGAAGATGATGATATAATTGTCGTTAATAAAGATTCAGGTATGGTAGTACATCCAGGAAGTGGAGTAAAAGAACATACTCTAGTTAATGCTTTAATATACCATACAAATAATCTATCGGATATTAATGGAGAAGTAAGACCTGGTATTGTCCATCGTATTGATAAAGATACGAGTGGACTTATGATTGTTGCTAAGAATAATAAAAGTCATGAAATATTAAGTGATATGTTATCTCGTCATGAAATAAGAAGAGAATATATTGCTCTAGTAAAGGGAGTATTCCCTAATGAAACAGCAACAATAGATGCTCCAATCGGAAGAGATAAGAACAATCGCAAGAAGATGGCAGTTACACAAGAAAATTCAAAAGATGCAATTACACATTTGCGAGTAATTAAAAGATATAAAAAATATACATTATTGAGATTGAAATTAGAGACTGGTAGAACTCATCAGATAAGAGTTCATCTATCTTATATAGGTTATCCAGTTTATAATGATCCTGTATATACGAATGATAAGACAACAGAATTTGGTCAATTTCTGCATTCGGCAAGTATCGATTTTATCCATCCAATTACAAATGAAAATATGCATTTTGAAGCTCCATTACCCGGAGAATTTCAAGTGTTTATTGATTCTTTAGAAGAATTGTAATATTATAGTATTACTGTTGAAAGGAATATAAACATATGAGTAGTTTAAATTTAACTAAAATAGATGAAATAACAATGAGATTAATTCATTATTTTATTACAAAAGAAAACTATCAACCAATAGTAGTAAAAGGTTTAGATAATGAAATATGGTTAGAAAATATTGAAAAACCTTATAAAGTAATAAGGATAAGTAGTAATTATATTCATAATAATGAACAATTAGATTATGATGTATTTAAAACTAAAGCAGTCGTAAAACAAATAAAGAGAAAAATGTTATCTTTTAAAACTAATACTCTTAATATCTTACTTAATGTTGGAGATAATGTTGATGTTAAAGATGTAAAAAATATGGAATATATAACTGTAAGCAATATATCTGAATTAACTAAAGATTCTAAAGTATTAGAACTATTTCCAGCATTAAAGAATGATGAAGTAGATGGTGCTGATGATATGGATTTCTTTTTAAATGTTACGCAAGATATTAATGAAACAACAGAAAAAAAGAATAGATTGTATGAAAAAACTTTCAAAAAGAAAAGAATAGTTGTTACTTATGCTTTAATTGTTTTAAATGTAATTATATATTTTCTATCAATATCTGGTGTATTAGATGTTAATTTGTTCGCTATGAATGGGGGATTAGTTGCAAATAACCATGAATGGTGGAGAATAATTACATCAATGTTCTTCCATGGAAGTATAATTCATTTATTCTGTAATATGTACTCATTATATGTTATTGGAAATGAATTAGAAACCGTAATAGGTAGGTGGAAGTACTTAGTTGTATATTTACTTAGTGGAATAATCTCTAGTTTATTAAGTGGCGTAATCAATGGGGAATATATTTATAGTTTAGGAGCTAGTGGAGCTATATTTGGTCTTATGGCATCCTTACTATATTTTGGTAACCATTATCGATTATATTTGAGTAATATAATGACACGCCAATTAGTACCAATAATATTAATTAACTTAGCAATAGGTTTTAGTTTACCATATATAGATAACTGGGCACATATTGGGGGATTAGTTGGCGGATTATTCTCAAGTATGATTGTTGGTATCGAAGGTAAAACTGACAAAAACGATACAATTAATGGAGTAATACTTACAACTATATTAATTGTATTCTTAAGTTTTATGTTATTTAGATAATAAAAAAAGTTTCGAGTATTTCGAAACTTTTTATTTTTAGATCTTTCTATATAGACCAATTGCTTTTCCTAAGATAACACAGTTCTTAACGATAATTGGTGATAATTCATCATTTTCTGGTTGTAAGCGAATATGATCACTTTCTTTATAAAATCTCTTTAATGTAACTTCACCTTCATCAGTCATGGCAACAACTATTTCACCATTTCTAGCAACACTTTGTTTTTGAACAATAACAATATCTCCATCAAATATACCAGCATTAATCATTGAATCTCCTGAACATAAAAGAGTAAATATAGATTCGCGAGCGGGTATTAGAGACGCAGGTAAAGAAAAGTATTCATTAGGATTTTCAATAGCTTCTATAGGATTACCGCAAGCAACTTTTCCAAGTAGTGGAACACTTATAACATCTTCTGTCTCTTTTTCTTCAAATTCATTTTCTACTAATAATTCAATAGTTCTAAATTTAGAATTTTGTTTTCTAATAAATCCTTTTGACTCAAGTTCCTTTAAATGAGTGTGAGCAGTTGCTGGACTAGATAATCCCATACCTGCACATATTTCTCTTACTGAAGGTGGGAAACCATGAGCAACCATATATTTCTTAATAAATTGTAAAGTCTCTTCTTGTTTCTTAGTTAAATCTTTATGAGCTTTATTTGCCATATCATATTCCTCCTAAAATAATAATACCAAACAAGTGTACAAATGTCAAACAAATGTTTAATTTTAAAATATTAATTACTTTTGCCTTGATACGAACAAATGTATGTAATAAAATATAATTGTAGAAAGGAGTGATACTTATGTTGGAAAAACTAAAAGAATGGAGAGGAGGAATTTTATTATTCTTGAGTTTGGTCTTAATGTTCAATATTTATCTCGATCGAATAAATGAACTAAATTCTATTGAAGATCAAACAAGAATTGCTTATTATGAAGCCAACTAATAGTTAGAAAATCTTTACTGAAGTACAAAGTAGAGATTTTTTTTGTTTTATGTTATAATAATCGGCATTAACGAGGGGTATTATGGGATTAAGTGATATAGATATTATATATGCTTTATTTAATTATTATGAAATTTATGGTCGAATAAATAATGGTAATAAGTTTAAGGAGATAATCGATGCTATTAATCAGAGATTAAATACATCTTACGATTATAATTTACATATTTCTAAATTGGGTGATGATGAACAAGATATTGCTGCTGGTTTATTCGCTATTGATACTTTAGTTTTTGATGAATGTTATCAAGAATATATACTTGCTTTACTTGGAAATAATCATTATTATATGAAGACCTTTATAAAGAATTTTATTAAATTCTTAGGTAATGCTAAAACACAAGAAGTAAGAGATAAAATAATTGATAGATATATGAGTTTATTATTAATTAATAATGTTAAATATAATGGAGTAGATTCTTATACGATTCAATCTGCTTACGGGGACTATTCATTTACTCTTGCCGATAAAGTATTGGAAGATAAATACTTAGTATCTTATATCAGAAATGGAGATCATAGAAAAACTTGTCATGAAAATGCCACTAGATTATTAAATACTTATGATGATTTATATACTATTTGTTCTTTAGTAAGAAGTTATTTTATTGGGTACTATTATCATTCATATAGTTATATTAAAGAAAAAGATTTAGTATTAGATATATGTTCTAATATGTTAATGGAAAAGGGAGAATTTGATGATCTTTTTGGAGTTAAAGAATTATTAAATATGCGTAATGATGAGCTTCGAAAGGAATACATTGAAAGTATTAGACAAGTTAAAAGTAAACTTGGTGATGAAAGTGTTCTTAAATGTGCTTTATATCATCAAGCAAAGGATTTAGATAATAATCCTGATGAGAAAAAAATAATACTTGATTATAATAGATTAGTTTTACAAGGAAGTAAATAAATGTTATAATCACTTAAGTAAACGGGAGTGGTATTATGAATTTACCAGACATGAAAAGTGCTAAAATGAGAGTCAATGATAAAGTCGAATTTATCTATGAAAATCCAGTTATTAATAATTCTTTTAGTGGACAAAAATACTATATTAGAACTTATGGATGTCAAATGAATGTTCATGACTCAGAAGAGATTTCATGCTTAATTGAAAATATTGGATTTGAGAGAGTAGAGAGTGAAGTCGATGCTGATTTAGTTATTTTAAATACTTGTGCAATTAGAGAGAATGCACATGATCATGTATTTGGATTCTTGGGACGTTTAAAACATTTAAAGAAAGAAAATCCCAATTTAAAGATAATTATTTGTGGATGTATGGCACAAGAGAGAAGTGTCGTAGATGAAATAATGGCTAAACATAAATATATTGATTTAGTAATTGGTACACATAATATTCATGAACTACCTAAATACTTAATGAATTTAGATGGAAATTTAAATATTGAAGTTAAAAGTAATGAAAATAATATCTATGAGATAGGAGATAACTTTAGAAGAGATTCGAGAGTTACTGCTTGGGTTAATATTATGTATGGTTGTGATAAGTTTTGTACATATTGTATTGTTCCTTATACGAGAGGGAAAGAGAGAAGCAGAAAATCTAAAGATATCTTAAGAGAAGTAGAATGTTTAAAAGCACAAGGTTATAAAGAAGTAACTTTACTCGGACAAAATGTCAATGCTTATGGTAATGATTTAGATGGGGATTTAAACTTTGCCAAGTTACTTGAAAGTGTTGCTAAGACGGGAATAGAAAGGGTTCGTTTTGTAACGAGTCATCCATGGAATTTTACTGATGAGATGATTGATATTATAGCAAAGTATGATAATATCATGCCATATATTCATTTACCTTTACAAAGTGGATCTGATAATATATTAAAACTAATGGGTAGAAGATATACGAGCAAAGAATATAAGAATCTTTATGATAAATTAAAGGCAAAAATTAAAAATGTTGCTATTACTACGGATATCATAGTTGGATTTCCTAATGAAACCGATGAAGATTTTGAAGCAACATTAGAGATGGTTGAATATTGTAAATATGATGGAGCATATACATTTATCTATTCTCCAAGAGAAGGAACACCGGCTGCTAAAATGGAAGATAAAACTCCAAGAGAAGTTAAAGAAGAAAGATTACAAAGATTAAATGAAATTGTTAATAAATATTCAAATATGAACAATCAAAAATATTTAAATGAGTCGGTTAAAGTATTATTGGTTGGACCTTCAGAAAAAGGTGAAGATAAACTATACGGGTACACAGAAACTATGAAGTTAGTCAATGTTAAATGTGATACAAGTTTAGTTGGTCAAATTGTCAATGTTAAGA
This sequence comes from uncultured Muribaculaceae bacterium, assembly GCA_964551965.1. Taxonomy (GTDB): domain Bacteria; phylum Bacillota_I; class Bacilli_A; order RF39; family UBA660; genus CAG-582. The sequence continues at coordinate 2,269 of CAZKFB010000026.1, read as the reverse complement.
TAACTGATGCTAAGAGTTTCAGTTTAGATGGCGAAGTATAATTAATAAATTGGGGGATCTTATGGAAAATTTATTTATTAGTAGTTTAAATGAAAAAAGTGTTAGTGAATTTACTACAGATTTTGGCGCAGGTTTAAGAAAAGATTCTGATAAACCATTTAAAAAAGTTTGTAATACCTTTACTAATGCCAATATTATTAGATTGTCTCAAGATTATAGTCTAACTGATGAAGAATATTTTAGTAATCTCGATCCCAATTATATCAATCCACTACAATATGGTTTAAAAAAAGGGAAAAATAATATTGTCTTAGAAAGATATCCAAAGTTAGAGGATAATGAATCGTATATTTTTGTATGTAATCATACTTGCCCCGAAGATATTGAAACAGTTTTAAATATAATAGACAGAAATGCTTATTTAGTTTTGGGATCTATTGATACATTAAAACATAATCCGGAAGCTTATTTATTATGGCTAAATGGAGTAATTCCTTTTGATATCTTATCGGAAGAAGAACGCGCTTTACTAGTTCCTAAGATGAATAGAGTTTTATCTTTAGGCAACAGTGTTTTAATTTTTCCTGAAGGTTCCCATAATAATAATCCTTATAATTTAATTAATGATTTATTTGATGGACCAGTTAATTCATCACTTGATACATCTAAAAAGATTGTACCAATAACTTTAATGCGAGATGATGAGCTAAGTACAACTTATATTGATGTTGGAAACCCGATAGATTTAAAACAACTTGCTATTAATCCTCTTGATTATTATAAGCAAGAACTTGTAGTTGAAGATGAAAAAAAATACTATGTTAAATCAATATCTTCTTATATAAGAAATAAAATGGCAACTTCAGTATACTATATGATGATGAGACATTTTAAACCAATTGTTCGAAATGATTATGATGATATAGCTGAGTATTTTAGAAACAAGTTTGTTGAAAATGCTTTTAAAAAATTACATTGGGGAGAACATAATGTTGAACAATATCTTAAAACAGGAACTGATGATTTAGAATGGGAATATGATGTCTTTAAAGCCGAATATTTAGTAAAGAAAACTAAAGAAAGACAAGAGTATGAGGAAGTAGTTGCTGATATGGTAAGAATTCAAAGACAAATGATAGAAAATGGAAATATTGAAAGTTATATTGGGGGAAATAAAGGAATAATTGATTATCAGGCATTAGAACAAGACATTAAAGATAATGTAGTAGCAGATAACATGCGAAAATATTGGATTAAAAATTACTATAATAAACAAAATAAAAAATTAGAGAGAAGAAAGTAAATAGAATAATATTTACTTTTTTTGTTAATAAAAACGAGGTTTTATTGCAAAAATAACTTAGCTAGTTTATTATTAATATAGGTGATAATATGATAGAGTTTGAAATACCTTTTGTTTGTTTAATTTTTTCGTCGCTTATATCTATCGTATTTTTTTCTAAGAAAAAGAAAGAATTAGAAGAAAACACGTATTATAAAAAAATACTAATTTTTACATTACTTGTAAATACAACTAATTTTGTATCACATTATATGGCTTATAAGTATGCAAGTGATGGATTAACGGAAGAATTTAGTTTTATTTTTTCTAATATTAATAAATTAGGTTCGGTATTTATTGTAATAATAACAATGAATATACTTTCCTATATTTTATATATTAGTTTTGAACAATATCGTAAGAATTTTAAGTTAAATAATCGAATAAATACAATTTTATATTTTGTTATAGGCATAATAACTTTCTTATTAGATTTTGAAGTTTACAAAATTGGTGGTGTAACTAGTGGAAAAGGATCTGCTGTTATCTTAACTTTTGGTTTAGCTTTCATTAATTTAATTGCATCTCTAGTAATCGCTTTAATTAATTTTAAAAAATATGATAAAAGATATAATGCAATTTATTATATAATACCGCTTATATTCTTTTTAGGTGTATTTGTTTTATTTCATCCTGAATTTAATATATATGATCTTATATTAAGTTTACTTTGTTATCTAATGTATTTTACTATTGAGAATCCGGATGTTAAAATGATTACTCAACTTGAAATTGCTAAAAATGCAGCTGAAAAAGCTAATCGCGCAAAGTCAGATTTCTTGAGTAGTATGTCACATGAGATTAGAACTCCTTTAAATGCCATTGTTGGATTATCACAAGATATAGTTAATTATGATATACCTAAAGAAGCTCAAGAAGATGCAAACGATATTATTAATGCCTCTAATACTCTTCTTGAAATAGTTG
>CAZKFB010000025.1:0-18989 GCA_964551965.1 uncultured Muribaculaceae bacterium | reverse complement strand
GGTAACGAATGGCATAAATGGATGAAGTAATTTTAAAATACCTGTTAATACGAAACACAATACAGATTTAGTAGTATTAGATTCTGAATTGAACTTAGCAAATTCAATATAATTTGAACAAAAATCATCATATATAAATGAATATGTTTCAGAACCAAATAAGTTGAATTCATATCTATCCATATGATTAATACTTGATTTAACAATGCCCTCATATTTAGTTAATATCCATTTATCTTCATCAGTTAAATTATCAAAAGTTAATTCTTTTAAGCTCTCGATATTCATAAGTACGAATCTTGAGGCATTCCATATTTTATTTACATAATTCCAAGTAGATGACATCTTAGTTTCATCAAAGCGAAGATCGGTTCCAAACGCACAATCGGTATTTAAATAATATCTTAAGGCATCGCATCCATATTTATCAATCATATCAAACGGATCAATACCATTGCCTAATGATTTAGACATCTTTCTTCCATCTTTATCTCTAATAAGTCCATGAATTACACAATCTTTAAAAGGTCTAACTCCATTTAATTCTAAAGATTGGAACATCATACGGGAAACCCAAAAGAAAATAATATCATATCCAGTTACTAAACAATCAGTTGGGAAATATCTATGTAAATCTTCAGTCTCTTCAGGCCAACCTAAAGTTGAGAAAGGCCATAATGCACTTGAGAACCATGTATCAAGAACATCTTCATCTTGAATCCATCCATCTCCAATAGGTGCCGTTTCTCCTACATATATTTCATCATCTTTATACCAAGCAGGAATTCTATGTCCCCACCATAATTGACGAGAAATACACCAATCATGACAATCAGTCATCCAAGAAGTTAATGTATTTTCAAATTTTTCCGGAACAAAATGAACTTTTGTATCATCATTCTTTTGCATTTCTAATAGATTAGCTGATAAAGAAGACATATCGACAAACCATTGCTTTTTTATCATTGGTTCAACCATGACATGCGTACGTTCAGAGTGACCAACTTCATGCTCTAATGGTTCTACTTCTAATAATAAACCCGCCTCTTTCAAATCTTCAAGAACTGCTTCTCTTGCATCTTCACGACTCATACCTTGATATTTTTTAGGAACATTTTCATTTAGAGTTGCATCATCATTCATGATAACAATTCTCTCTAGGTTATGTCTATTTCCGACTTCAAAGTCATTAGGATCATGAGCTGGAGTAATTTTAACAACTCCTGTACCTTTTTCCATATCAGCATGTTCATCAGCTATAATTGGAATATTTTTATTCATGAATGGAAGTTCTACTTCCATTCCTATATATTTCTTATATCTTTCATCATTTTCATTTACAGCTACTGCCGTATCTCCAAATAGAGTTTCAGGTCTAGTAGTTGCTACATCTAAGAATTCATCAGTTCCAACTATTTTATATTTTAAATGATAGAATGCACTTTTTTCTGTAGAAAAAATAACTTCTTCATTAGAAAGAGCGGTTTGAGCTACTGGATCCCAATTGATAATCTTTTCACCACGATAGATAATTCCCTTTTTATAATAATCAACAAATACTTTAGTTACAGCTTTATTTAATCCTTCGTCTAAAGTAAATCTCTCTCTTGTATAATCTACTGAGACTCCCATTGCACCCCATTGAGAACGAATATTATCACCATATTCATGAGTCCAATCCCAACAAGCTCCCAAGAAATTTTCTCTACCATATTCATATTTATTAATACCTTGATCTTTTAATTTCTTATCAACTTTTGCTTCCGTTGCAATAGCAGCATGATCCATTCCTGGTAACCATAATGTATCGAATCCTTGCATTCTCTTATATCTTATAATTGCATCTTGAATTGAAACATCATAGGCATGACCTAAATGTAGGGCTCCTGTAACATTAGGTGGTGGAATAACTATACAATAAGGATTTGCTCCCTTATTCTTCCCAGCTTCAAAATAGCCAGCATTTTTCCATGTTTCATACTTACTCTCTTCAACACTCTTATGATCATACTTAGTGTCTAACATAAAAATTCCTCCTTCAAAAATAAAAAATACCACGAAATCCAAGGACGAATTTTCGTGGTACCACCTTTATTTATACTCTAACACTCTTAACGCGAGTAATTCGTTTAATCCTACTATTATTTCAGATTAACAACTCCCAAGCTACCTTCAAATACATTTAATTAAGAAAGACTTTCAGTCGCTGATCTTTCATCCCTGTTAATCTTTGTGTATTTTACTCCTCTTGATCTAAGTTTTTTACAAAACCTAATTCCATTATACATTATTTTTTAAATTTTGCAATATTAAACTAATTTTAATTGATGTTCATCATCACGAGCAAGATTTTCAGTTTCTACTAATTCAGATAATAAATTCTTATATTCTTCAGGTAGACTTTCAATGGTATCTTGAGTCTCCCCATTTATAATACTATCTAACATTAATGATAGTTGTGCTTCCATTATATGTCTTTTTTCTTCATCATTTAAATTAGATAAACTATTTTCTCTTATATCACTTGCGATTCCGTGTAAATCAGGACTACTAAATGTTACAAGTTCTCCCGTTTCCATTGGAGCTAACATATCTGTATAAAATCTTTTTACATAACTTTCAAAAGCATCAGCTTTGGCATTTCCAAGCATTTCAAAATAGTAATCTAATTTGTCTTTAGCTTCACCTGATACTTCATATTTTTTATCTTTATCTAGGCATTTAACTTCATATTCTTCATTGCCAAAATCATAATTGGTAACATCACACCCATTTAATTTAAAATACATTTCATAAACAGGTCTTACATATCCTCTACAATTAATGATATTATCCCTATCATCTCTTCTTTTAGCTTCTTCGATATCATAACTATAAATTGAATCAAGATAAGCCATTCTTACTTCATCAGGTAATAATAAAAATTCAAATTCTGTTAATGATCTATATCCATCAACATATTCAGTTCTACTATAATTTATTTTTTGCATATCATCTTCTCCTTTTAATTATTTATTATAATATACTAATCTTTAATGTACAATATTTTTTATTAAAATATTAAAAGAGTATAAATTCTTATACTCATTTTAATTCTAATTCATAAAGTAATTCATCACCGGGATTACCATCGATATCTACACGATAATTAGGAATCTTATCGATAAGCTCAAATTCACATTTCTCTAGTACTCTCGATGCTCCAATATTTCTTCCATCGCATGTAGCATATATAGATTCTAGATTTGTTTTTCTTAACTCTTTGATTATCCCTTTTAGAACTTCGGTTCCATATCCTTTATTCCACTTTTCTTTTATAATCCAAAGAATAACTGATTTACTTCTACTATCTTCCTGATATAAAGAAATATTACCAATTATTGTATTTGTTTCTTTCTCTTTTATTACAGCACGAGTATGAAACTCATCTTTATAAGTTTTCAATATATAATCAGTAAATCCATCTATATCCCATTCTGTCTTAAAGCCTGGCATATACTTGCCCACTTCGCGATCAGTTCCCCAAGATGAATACATGACATTTATATATTCAGGAATAAATTTCATAATACTTAAATGTTTAGTTTCAAATTCCATACCAATACCTTCATATTCTATATGTTAATTATATCATAAATAAGGTATAGGAAAATATATATTTTTAACAATTTTATGTAAATTTATTATTTATTAGATAAAATCTTAGATTTAATAGCTACTGTTGCTGATTCTTTTAAGTTATTGAATAAGAACTTAATTAGTTCATTAATCATTTTCTTACTAGTTTTGGATATTCCCATTGATTCTTTTAGGATAGTTGCTACTTTAGGTAACATTTGAGCTTTTATATCAACTAATGAATCAATTCCTGCCCTATCAAAGATCATAAATACATCTTCAACAAATTTCTTCCTTTCAACATCATTATAGTTGTCTAACCAATTAGTTATGGCTTTATCAACTGCTTTACTGAATTCTGTTAATTTAGTTTCAATGAATTCATCATTATCAACTTCCCAAAAAAGGCAATTGTGAGCAATAAAACCAGCATGATTTGATAAAACTATTTTATATGGTTTTGGATGTCTTAACATAAGACCAATTACCGAATAATTAGGAATTATTAAATGATATTTATTTTTAATTTTCTTAAACTGATGAGAATTTATTTGAGCAAGTTTTAATCCTGGTCCGTCAAAACTATAAATGCCAATAATCTTTGATGCAATTAAAGAATTAGCATACATACCAGCAACTAAAGATATATTACCTCCTTTAGAATGCCCCCCAATAATATATTTGCGTTTACTAAAAGGAGTTACTTTACGGTTAATATATTTAATAGCATCTCGATGAGCACTTACGGGAAATTTATAGGCAAGTTCTGCATCCTCTTTCCATCCACTTACTAAATCATCCGTTCCCTCAAATGATATGTAAGTTAAACGATTTGTTATATCAATAAAAAGAGCTGAGAATTGTTCATTTTCACTTCTTATATAGCGATAGTTATAGCATAGTAAATCTTTATATCTAGGTAAGTTATAAACAGACGCAAATATCTTAATTGCTGCTTGTATACCCATTACATTGTTCTTATAATCTTTTTTATCATATTTATGAAAATATGTAACTCCAGCATCATGCAAAGTAACTTTATTATCGTCAAAGTTAATAATACCATCAAAATCAACATAGGAAATAGTTGCTAATATTAAATAGTCCAATTCATTAAATTCTTTTTCTAAATGACTTAAACTTCCATATTTCTTTGCATAATCTAAAATATTTGCCATAATTATCACCACCAATATTATATCATTAAAAAAAGAAATAATGACTATTTCTTATTTATAAATGTCTTTAAGAACTCTAAACAATATATTATAATTGCTCCTAATATAAAGAATAATATATCAAAAGTCTCAAATGTTACCATCGGTAATGGTATATCTAAAGTAGTTGGTCCCATTAGAATTGAATAAATAGAACCAATCATCATACCAAGAATAAAATATACTATCTTACTTCGATGTTTCTTAAGACCAATTCTTATTAATTTGGTAAAGAATATTATACCGGATACAATACCTAAAGCAAATACAATTAATATAGCTATATTACTAAAATTGAAATGAATTACTTCTTTAACGGCATTCATTATTGGAATATATAATCCAAATACCAATAGTAATGTCGAACCAGAAATCCCGGGAAGAATCATAGCTGTTATCGAAATAGATCCAGCTATAAAGCAATAAAAATAAGTAAATAAATTCGGACTATCAATACTTATATTTAAGGCAGTATTAGTATTTAAAAGGGTAATACCTACAACCAATATAATACCAAGTATACCAAATATAATATTCTTATAATTCCCCTTTACTGATTTTATTTCTTCTTTTATTACTAATGGTATTGCAAATATTATGAATCCGATAAATAATGAACTCATAGCATATATTTTAGTTGTGAATAGACTAGAAAGAATTGTTGCTGCAGCAACGAAACCAACAGCCCAACCAATACCAATTTTTATAAGATAAATTAATGCTTCTTTTTTACTAGCTAAATTACCTCTAAATAAATTATCTAATGAATTTATAAAGTTATCATAAAATCCTAAAAGGAAAGCTATTGTTCCTCCAGAAACTCCCGGAACTGAATCGGCCAGTGCCATACAGAATCCATTAATAAAATTAATAATTATATCTTTAATCTTTTTCATATATACTCTCTTCTATCCATATTTATTATATAGGAGAATAAGTTCAAAATCAATTAATAATTAATGATCGTAATTTGTTTTACCATTTATTTCTTTTATCCAAATCATTTTAGACATCTACTGTTTCCATCGTTTCTTCTTTAACTCTATGAGCTTGATAACCTTTATCAGTTGATATAAGTTCAAAATCCACTAAAGACCCTGCATCTAAAGTCTTATAGCCATCTTTTATTATTTGGCTATAATGGACAAAGATATCACATCCTTCTTTATATTCTAAAAAACCAAAACCCTTCTCATTGTTAAACCATTTTACTCTTGCTTTCATATTTATACCTCCTTTGTTTAACACTAGTTCATTGTACAATAAAAAAACACATTATTCTTGTAAAGTAAATGTGTTAATTATGTATTAAAAATGTAATTATAAATCTTTATATAATTCTATTTTGTTCTTCTTTCTAGGAGGTAAGATTTCACTATCTCTCGCCACAACATCGTATACTTTCTTCAATGCTGCAATATCTTTATTTACTTGATCTATGCTTAAATGAAGTTCTAAGGCTTGTTCAGTTATAGTGTATCCTTGCGCTCTAGTGCGAACAATAAATTCCTGTCGTTCAGTTAAATTTGCTTCTTCAATAAAAGCTTCCAGAATTTGTTTAGTCCATAATACTTGTTTGGTCATAATTTCCTCCACCAAACCCCAACGACTTTTTCATTTTAACATAGTTTATTTTATTTGCAAATAATTGATTTTTAATTTTTCAAATCGTTTACACTTTTCATGTTAGACCAATGATTAGTCATAAATTCATCATCAGCATATTTATCACATAGTTTTTCAACTATATTAGTTGCTTCAATACCTTGTTTTCTAGTATTATATCTTAACATTACTGATCCAGTAATAAGCAAATCTATTGTAAATACTATTATAATTAAAGTAGTTATAATAGTACCAATTATTTTAGGAATACTTTCAATTATTTTAGTTAATTTAGGATATAATACTTTAATATATATAATAGCTGCAAATCCCCAAAAGAAACAGAATAATAAATTTATTCTTCCATTTAAATTAAATGGTATTTTAGAATAGTCCCAGAAAATAGTGCCAAAGAAGAATTCTGTAAATACACTACAAAGATATTCAAATGCTCCCCCTATTACACTTCCAAATATAAAGATAAAAGTATTGCTACTATCTTGATATTTATGTAAGAGAATTGTTGCTAAGGCAAGACCAAGCCCCCATACTAGAGAAACTGGTTCAAATACTAAAGATGAACGATTCATCCATCTATCCATTGAATAACGGCAGAAGAATATTTCAATAATACATCCAAGGAATCCTCCAATATAGAAGATTAAGAATAATTTATAAAATGATGTCCCCTTAGCAAATATTTTCGATTTTTCTTTTTTAATTTTCTTTCTTTTGAATGTTGGATAGGCATTTTCAATTCTATGCATAACTTTATCTAATATATATTTTCCTATCTTATCAGATACATCATTTATTTTTTTAGTATTAACATGTTTTAAAGTTATAAAAGAAGTAATTAAATCAATTAAAACAATTATCATTAGAGAAATAACTAAAGGTACTAAAATATACATATTTATTCCGTTTAACAGGAATAAGAATAACGGATGAATAACCTTTATTAGTACGCTTCCAAGAAATCCCCAAATAATCGAATATTCTAAACATATATAGCCATCCAAATTATACTTTTTATGGGAATAATCCCACCATTTTGTCTTATTAAACTTTTCTAGTAATTTACCTGTTATCAATTCTATTGCTGTACCATATATAGCAGAACCAATAAATATCCAAACTATACTATCGACGCCTGAAGATACAAGTATAAGTATAATTGATGCAAATCCATAAATTGGGCACAAAGGTCCATTAGTTATACCACGATTGACAAATCTATGTTCTTTAATTGCTATAGCTAATACTTCTATTACCCATCCTAAAAAGGAATACATAATAAATGAACACATTAAAAAAATAACTACTTCTAACTTCATAAATCATCACACCTAAAATATATCATACTTTTAAAAATAAATCATTAAAAAAAGCCATTAAGGCTTTTATAAAGTTTTTCCTCTTGATGAGTACTTTTCATAGTATTCTTGATCACTTAAAAAACGAAAATTGAATTTAGCTTCATTTACTAAAGAACCATCCTTACGGAATGCCCAAGGTTGAGTTTTTCCCTCTTCATAAACTAGTAAGTAATCTCCTTCAATACCTGCAGCTTGAATTCTCTCTTCTGTACCATAATATTCATAGTAACTCTTGCCATCTTTTTTAGCAATAATAATAAAACCATAATTTTCTCTACCATTCATGAATCCTGGTATTAGATTAATTTCTTGTTCATAATCATTACTTGGAATTAAACGATTATTTATTAAATCAAAAAATAATGGTGAAAACATTTTCTTATAAGGTTTATTCATATTTATTCTCCTTTGTACGTGATATTCTAGCACAAGTCTTAATATTAATCTATTTTTATTTCAAGTTATCGATAATAGTATTAATTTTCTCAAGTTCGTCAAATTCTTCTTTTACGGCTTTTCTCTTTGTCATGCTCTCTTTAATACTATTCAACATGGTTTCACTTTTTACTAGAGTTTTATCATTGCTTTCTCTTCTAAATTTATCTAATAGATTAGAATTATTATCATTAATAGAAATAATTTCAAACCGATTATCGATCGGTAATATATAATTTAGTTTTATTTTTAAAGATAAACATTCATCGACAATAAAAGGAAGTAATTCATAACATTTATTATGAGCTTCAAAATTAGATAATTTTGCCGATTTTTTACTTAATAATTCTTCTTCATATCTTTTTCTTGTTGCAAGTATGCTAGTTAGATTTCCAACAGCCATTACATTAACAATTACTTCATAATTATCAGGTATACCCTTTATTGTTTCTAATAGGCTATAATCAGTTGGTGCTTTCTCTCTTAAAACTGAATAGCCATTTTGAATAGCATAAGTAAATAATTCATCTCCCCAAAGATGAGCATCATAATTAGTTAACTTTGCATAATTAGTTGGATATTTATCTAAGATTTCTTCTGAATATTTATTATATGAACGATAATTATCAGAATTAATTATGATATATTTAGATAGATCAGTATTATTTATATATGTTGTTTTACCAGATCCCGGTTGACCAATTACTAGCATAACTGATGGTTTATCAGATACTATCTTATCAATAAATAAATATTCTTTTAAAATCTTTAATACCCTATCATGTTCTTCTTTAGATAGTTTATATTTATCTATTAATTCATTTATATTATTATCCATATAATCACCTATTTCATATATTTAATGGTAAAAGATGTCCCTTCATTAATTTTGGATTCAACACTTATAATTCCATTATCATTCTCGATTATCATTTTAGCAAGATTTAATCCGATACCAAAACTATTACTATCTTCATTCAATTTATAGAATCTTTCAAAAATATGTTTTTGTTCTTCTTTAGTCATACCTTTACCATAATCTTTTATCGTAACTAAGACGTAGAAATTATTCTCTTTTACATTAATATCAATGTCTGATTCATTAGAACTTGCGTCAATTGCATTTTTAATGATATTCTTTAGAGCTTCCATTTCCCAAGTATAATCACCAACAATATTAATACTATTCTTACATGATATATTTAAATTAATGTTCTTTAACTCTAAATTGACAATTAAAAGTTCTTTAATATTATCTAGTACTTCTTTAACATTAATACTTTCTCTTTTAAATTTGATAACACCAGCATCCATTTTAGATACTTTTAAAAGATTAACAATTAAATTATTAATGACCATTATTTGATTTTGGGATTTTTTCAAATATTCATTTCTCTTATCAAAAGACATTTTAGGATTTTCAATAATATTATCTAACATGATGGAAATACTTGAAAGTGGTGTCTTTAATTGATGAGAAATATCAGCAACACTTCTTAGAACACTTTCTTTAACATTCTTGGATTCTTCCGCATCAAGTTTTAGAACAATCGATGTTTTATATATTTCATTTCTTAAATTAGATAAATTATCTTCTTCTTCATCTAATATACCAATCTTGTAAACTTTATTATTAATATCATTAATTAGTTTAGTAATTCCATCTATTTTTCTATTCTCTTTATTTATATAGTTTAATACAATTATCAAAGCAAGAATAATAGTTACCATACTAATAATAAAACTATATATATAATTTAGTTTATATATATTATTAACTTCTAAAATAATATTTTCTTCTTGAATATCTATTCCATATTTCTTTAATAAATCTGATTTTTCATTTGTTTTACTATTTAGTATCTTAATTATTTCTTTTTCATCAATACTCGGATTAGTTTCAATAATAGCATAAATAATATTAGATATTTTGTCATTAATAGAATCGTTTATCTGTTTGTTATTATAACTTATTAATAGAAAATTAAATGTAATTAATAATAAACCAGTAAATATTAAACATATAAATAGAGTTTTACTATTATTACCTTTAATCTTCATATACTTTATACCCTACTCCCTTAATTGTCTTAATAATATCTGTTCCAATCTTTTCACGAATTCTTTTGATATACACTCTTAAAGTATTATCTTCAACATAGTTACCAGTTAAATCATATATATAATCAAGTAAATAATCAGTTTCAATTACTTGATTTTTATTTTTAGCCAAAAGTAAGAATAATTTATATTCTAAAGCCGTTAGATTAACTTCTTCACTAGATCTATAAACTAAACTCTTTTTCGTATCTATTTCAATATCTTTTATTTTAATAATATTAGTAATTTCACTTCGGTTTAATAGATTATTTATACGAAGTAATAGTTCCCTATTGCGGAAAGGTTTAATAATGTAATCATCAGCTAGAGTTAAACCAGTTTCAATGTCTTCATCAGTATCTCTAGCAGTTAAAAATATAACAGGTTTGTTGAGAGATGCTTTAATTGTTTTACAAAGATCAAAGCCTACTCCGTCAGGAAGTGAAATATCTAGAACAGCTAAATCAATATCTTTTATTTTTAATATAGCATCTTCAATTAAACTACAACTATCAACTTCAAATCCTTCATTAGTAAGATAATAAACTAGTCCATCACGAATAATTGAATTATCTTCGACAATAAGTATTTTCATATATATCCCTCTTTTGTTATTATAGCATAAAAGAGCTAGTATAAACTAACTCTTAGATATTATCTTTTCTAATAGTTTCAATAATATTTTGTTTATTTATTTTAGAAATAGAATAACGCATAATTACATAAACTAAGAAGAAGACAAACACAATAGAAATAATAATAGCATTTGTTGGTAAATTAAACTTTGTCATCATTCTTAAACCAAACGCATTATGAATGAAATACGAACCAATAATTCCAAGTATTATTCCATATAGTAATGATTTAGTTGAATAGAATAAAGTTTCTAAATTAATCATTCTATTAAATTCTTTCTTAGTCATACCAATACTTTTTAACATTGCAAATTCTTTTTGTCTTAGTTCCATATTAGAAGTAATTGTATTAAATATATTAGTTACACCAATAAGAGTAATTACTGCTATAAATCCATATAGGAAAATAGATATAATTAATACAACTGCTCTTTCTGCTTTAGCCGCTTCGTCAATGTCATAGAGACTGATAGTAGGATACATTTTTTCTATTTTTTCAGTTACATCAACATGATTATCTGTATCAATTATAATTGCATCTAACATGTATTCTAATGAAGAGAAATCATTATAATCTACAACAATAAATCCTCCCGTATAATACATATTTTCCATTCCCATTGGTCTCTTATTACTTATATCAGCTATGTCAATTGAGAAATCTTTATCATTTAATTCACCTTTGATTGTATCTCCTTTTTGATAGCCATAAATACGTGTTAGAGTTGATGCTCCATTATCATCATATAGTAAATAATCATCTACTAATATTCCTTTATTCTTAGCGTTATTACTTTTTACTTTTATCTTCTTTAAATAATCTAGATAAGTATCATGATCTAAAGCAACTATTTGAATACCAATACTTTCTAACTTTTGGCATTCAACATCCTTTATAGCTTCATTATATTCACAATTATCATTATAGAGTTCTGTATCAATCATTTTCTTATTTACATTATCTAGAGGAACGTTAAGTGTATGAGTTGTTTCATAATTTAGAGCAAAAAGATTATAATGACTTAAGTTTTTAACATTATCGATATCTTCTTTAGTAAATTCTGCTAATCCATTTAACTTAATATTATAGTTATAATCAGTATAATAAGTTCCTGCTGTCTTAAATCCTTCATTGATAAATGAATTCATTGTAATGAAGACAAATATACTAATAGTTAGAGAAATAACTGTTGTACGATATTTCTTTTTACTTCTCTTTAAGTTCTTATAAGCTAGTACTCCACCCGTTTTAAATAATGTGTGTATGATTTTAGGTGTTCTTAGCTTTTTACTTTTTATTTTTACTTCATCAGAATTTCTTAAATTTTGAATTGGGCTTACTTTACTTGCCTTACGAGCGGAAGACATACTTGATAAGTAAATTGTTACTAATCCTAAAACGATGGAAATAACAACAGGAACCCAATTGATACTGAATACTAAATAACTATCACCCCCAGAAAATAAGAATTCACCAGCAATTAAATTAATTACCTTGATTAAAACAAAGTCTGCTAGTATTCCTGAAAGTATTCCTAAAGGAATACCAATTAGCGATAGCATTAATCCTTCTTTGACAACACAACTTCTTATTTGTTTTTTCGTAGCACCTATACTAGCAAGCATTCCATACATTTTAATCTTTTCTGTTGTTGAAATAGCAAATGAATTACGAATACAATAGACACTAGTTACGACAACAATGAATATTACTATTCCTAAAACTGTTACAAGTGAAGTGATTGTCGTATCACTGAACGAGAATGCTTCCCATCTAAGTAATTCTGTGTTCTTTGTATAATCTTTAAAATCTCCTAATTCAAGAATATCTTTTATTACTTTTTCTTCTTTGAATGGATTCTTTAAAGCAATATAGGCATTGATATAATTATCTTGTTCTTCATTTATCGTATAGGCAACATAGTTGTAGTAATAGTCAAAACCTTTAAATACACCAACTATTCGATAGGTTTTTTTCTTTATATCAGTTAGTTTTTCTAATCCCTCATTATAGGGGTTTGAGTCATCTAAATCAAAATCATCATTGCTTTTTCTTCTTCCCACTTCAAAAGTTATGATATCATCAAGATTCAATTTTCCGTTTCGGAAAGCTGTCTCCGATACAACTATTTCGGAAGGGCTTTTGGGCATACGACCTTCTACTAATTTAGCTCCAATATCCTTTAATTCGGTTTTACCTAGAGAATAAATATGAAGATAAGGTTCTATATCTTCTCTTTCATTTTTAAACTTGGCATACCCTAAGTCATATGTCGTATTAATATTTTTAATTTCTCGATTTAGTTCTAATTTTTCTATATCTTCTCTTTTAATATTTCTAATTGTTAAATGATTATATCCTTTTGATTCAACACAGTTAGCTATTAAAGAACTTCTAAAACTGTCACCCATTCCTGCAATTGCACATATAAGAGCAACTGATAGAATAATACCTATGATTGTTCCAATCGTTCTCTTTTTATTTAACTTTAGACTTTTAAAAGTTAATCGATTTAAAATCTTCATGACATTGATACCTCATCTTTGATTATCTTGCCATCATCAATAGTAATAATACGATCAGCTGATGCTGCAATATTTAAATCGTGAGTAATAACAATAACAGTTTGTTTATACTTCTTATTGGCACTCCTTAGAAGTGACATGATTTCATCACTAGCTTCACTATCTAAGTTTCCTGTTGGCTCATCAGCTAAAACAATAGCTGGATTATTAATTAAGGCACGACCAATTGAAGTCCTCTGTTGTTGTCCTCCTGATAATTCATTAGGTAAATGATTTACTCTTTCACTTAAACCTAAACTTTCAAGTAGTTCATTTAATCTCTTTTCACTAACCTTATTGCCATCTAAATCACAGGGTAAAGTAATATTCTCTTTAACATTTAAGATAGGAATAAGGTTGTAAAATTGATAAATTAAACCTACTTGTCTTCTTCTAAATATAGCTAATTTCTCATCATTCATTGAGTATATATCATTGTCCTCAATATATACATGACCTGAATCAGGTTTATCTACTCCTCCAAGTAAATGAAGAAGTGTTGACTTACCTGAACCCGATGCACCAACGATAGCAACAAATTCGCCTTTTTCAACACTAAAACTTATATCATCAACAGCACGAATAACATTCTCGCCTGTCTTATAAGTTTTAACTAAGTTTTCAACTCTCAATATTTCCATAAAATCTTCCTTTCATGAATCTCATTATAGATTACAAAAGTGACTATAAAGTGACAAATAAGATAACTATACAGTTATCTTATTTCATCTATATTCTTTTGAAAATCATCACTCATTGTTATGAATGATCCGACTGCCATGACATCTAATCCATCAAGTAATGGCCTCGTTTCTTCGTTAATTCCCCCATCAAGAGAAATTAAATAATGATAATCATTAGTTTCACGTAAATTTTTCAATTCATTTATCTTGCTTGTCGTTTCAGGAATCATCTTTTGTCCACCATATCCGGGATGCACTCCCATTATTAGCACATAATCGACTTTATCTAAATAATTCATAATACTTGAAACAGAAGTTTCTGGACTAATAGCTATTCCCGCCATCATATTATTTCCATGAATATAATCAATGTAATATTCAGGATTTTGAATCTCTGCATGAACAGTTATTATTTTAGCATTAGCAAAATTTTTAAATGAATCTATATATTCTCTAGGCTCTTCACACATAAGATGAATATCTAATGGTTTTCTAGTACCTATAAATAATTCATTTATTTCATGCAATGGTACTTCTAATGGTGGTACAAACTTACCATCCATTACATCGACATGAATAAAATCAGCATCGGTATTCTCAAGTTCTTCAATTGTTTTTCTTCTTGTTTCTTTATATTTTAAAATTGTTACAGATACTTTCATTCACTTACCATCTTTCTATAGTTTTCATATCGAGATTCTAAAATACTACCATTTTCAACTAATTCTTTTACTCGACATCCTTTTTCATTCAAATGTTTGCAATCATTAAATTTACATTCATCGTTTGGAAATTCAGGGAAAGCAAATCTAACAGAAATCTTTGGAACATTAATATCCAAAGCTGAGAATCCGGGAGTATCCATGATATAGAAATCATCTACTTTAAATAGTTCAACATGTCTTGTCGTATGTTTCCCACGATTTAAAGCATAGGAAATATCATCGGTCTTTAAGTTAAGAGATACATCCATTTTATTTATAAGAGTACTCTTACCAGCCCCAGTTTGTCCAGTTAGAGCAATAGTACATCCACTTATATACTTTTTAATTGTTGAAATGTCATCATTTATTAAAGTTTTAATACCTATCTTATTATAATAATCTTTAATTCTATTTATGTTTTCTTTGCCTTCATCATCAAGTAAATCATATTTACTTAAGACAATTACAGGTTCAATATTGTTTAAGATAATATTAACTAACATCTTATCAAGTAAAAAATCCGAAAAATCAGGATTTTTAACAGAACTTACAATAATACATTTATCTATATTGGCAACCTTAGGTCGAGTAAGTTCATTTTTTCTTGGCATTATTTTCGTAACTACCAGATCACTCTCATTGAACTCAACAATATCACCAACTAGAGGAGATATATCTTCCTTGCGGAAAATTCCTCTAGCACGACATTCATATGTCTTTGTGTTTGTTGATACTGTATATAAATTGCTTATTATTCTTATTATTCTTCCTGTCATATTATTCACTCGGAGTATCCACGTCAGGATCAACGACTTGTTGAGCAATTTCTTCGGCAATATAAATTGTCAATTTTTGTCCATTCATAACATTTGTTCCTGGTACTGCACTTTGATCATATATTGTTCCTGGCGTATATTCATCTGTTGGATTATAGATTTCAATTAATTCTACACCATATTTTTCACACCAAGACTTAATTTCAGCTAGAGACCATCCACCAGCTCTAAAGTCCGGATATGCACTAGTTTGATCAGGGATATAAAGAATAACAGTATCTCCCGCTTTCATCTTAGTTCCAGCTTCCGGTTCGGTTTTAATAATTTCTCCGGCCTTATATTTATTTTCTTTATCTTCAATTGATTTCTTTAAAACATATAATCCATGAACTTCTTCTAGAAGAGTTCCTTCAACTGTAGCATCTTTTCCCTTTAAGTCTTCTAAGACATATGAGTTTTCTCCGGCTGAAACATAGATAACTATTTCCGCTCCTTCTTTTCTTGTACTTCCTGCTTGCGGATCTGTTTTAACTACATAGCCTTCAGGAATTTCTTCTGATGAAATAGTCTTTGTTTCTTCAGCAATTGTAAATCCTTTTTCCTTTAAAGTATTCTCAGCATCAACAAGAGACATACGGGCAACTGGAGGCACTTCAATCTCTTTTACTTCAGTTAATTTAGGAAGTAAGAATACTAATGTTGTAATAACTACGATTAAACCTGTAAATACGATAGCAAGTATTAGTAGTAATTTATTTTCTTTGCGTTTTAGATCTTTTTCTGTTATCTTCTTTGATTTTATTTCATCATCATCTTTACTTTCTACCTTAGTTTCTTTTAATTTCTTAGGTTTTATTATTTCTTTTTTAACTGGTTCGACTTTCTCTTCTGTGTTCTTAGATAATTCACGTTCCATCTCACGTTTTTTCTTTGATGTTTCCGCTTCATCTTCTGGATATTCAAACACATATCTTGGTTCGCCAGCACGAGAATCACTTAAAGCGGTTTTCAAATCATCATGCATTTCTTTGGCATCAGTATAACGGTTCTTTACATTCTTAGCTGTTGCTTTCATAATTATGTTTTCAATAGATTGAGGTATATTTTGAACTTTTTCTCTTACGCTTGGGAAAGGTTCTTTAATATGCTTTAAAGCAATTTCAACTGCATTATCACCTCTAAAAGGAAGTTCTCCTGTTAATAACTCATACATTAAGATTCCCATAGAATAAACATCGCTTTGAATAGTTGCACCTTTTCCACTAGCTTGTTCTGGTGGCAAATAATGAACAGAACCCATAACGGAGTTTGTCTGTGTTAATTGAGTTGAATTAAGCGCCATAGCAATACCAAAGTCTGTTATTTTAATTAACCCATTCTCTAATATCATAATATTTTGCGGTTTAATATCTCTATGAATTATATACGAATCGTGAGCTGCACTCATACCATCCGTTACTTGAAGCATGATATCAACAACTTCTGTCAGAGTTAAAGCTCCACGTTTTTTCAGTAATTGTTTTAAATGCTTTCCTTCAATGTATTCCATAACAATATAGTATGATCCATTGTCTTCACCTACATCATATACTTCGACAATATTAGGATGACTCAAACTTGATGCTGATAGAGCTTCTCTTTGAAAACGTCTAACAAATTTTTCATCAGTAGCTAAGTCTCCACGAAGTACTTTAACAGCTACATTGCGATCTAAAATAGTATCATATGCTAGATAAACATTTGCCATACCACCTTCACCAATTGTCTTGATGATTTGATATCTATCGTTTATCTTTTGGCCCTTCATTATCATATGGACCCCTCACCTTCTTTAACTAAATAAGCTATAGAAATATTGTCTGTTCCTCCACGTACATTACACTTTTTAATTAGTTTTATTAATTTATCTTCAACACTAATCTCACTCTCATTTAAAACTTTTTCAATTTGTTCAATAGTTAACATATTTGTTAAACCATCACTACAAAGCATTATTGCATCAATATCTAACTCGACATCAAATATATCTATCTCACATTGGTCGGCTGCACCTAATGCTTTCATTAAAACATTTTTCTTTGGATGATTAATAGCTTCTTCCGGAGTTAAATCTCCCGTTTCAACTAAAAAATTAACTAATGTATGATCTTTAGTAATCTTCTTTAAATTACCATTTTTAAATACGAATCCACTCGAATCTCCAATGTTTACAAATAGTAAGAAACTCTTAGTCAATAATGCCATTACACAAGTTGTTCCAAGCCCCATAGATTCGGGATGTTCCTCGGAATATTTTATGATATTAGCATTGATTTCTTTCACATTTTCTCTTAGCCAATTAACAGCATCACTTTTAGTACCTATCGTTGATAAAGCTTTAAACTTCGAACCAATTTGAGTTACAACCATACTCGATGCAACTTCTCCAGCTCGATGTCCTCCCATACCATCAGCAACGATCATTAAATGTTCTGATGAAGCATTCTTAACTATCGTTACCGAATCTTCATTATGACTTCTGACTCTTCCTGAATCTGTTATATAAAATGATTTCATTTATTCACCTCATTTGCTCTCAATTGACCACACGCAGCATCAATGCTATTACCAAATCTTCTTCTAACAGTAACATTGATACCACCTCGTTTTAATCGATCATAGAATTTCATTACTGTATCATTATCACTTCTTTTATATTCAATGTGACTTGTTTCATTATAAGGTATTAAATTAACATAGACATTTAATCCTTTTAGTAATTCAATTAATTCATCCGCTTCCTTAATACTATCATTAACATCACGCAGTAAAATATATTCTATTGTTACTCTTCTTTTAGTAATCGTATTATATTCTTTTATAGCACTCATTAATTCTTCTATCGGATAAGCTTTATTTATTTTCATTATCTTTGTTCTTAATTCATTATTTGGTGCATGAAGACTAACAGCTAAATTAGTCTGAATACTTTCATTCGCATATTCTATTATCTTAGGTATAAGTCCACTAGTCGAAACAGTTATATGTCTAGCTCCAATTGCTAAACCTAATGGTTCATTTATGATTCTTATAAAATTCATTATATTATCATAATTGTCAAAAGGTTCACCAATACCCATTACTACAACACTGCTAATTCGTTCTTTTATATCACTTTCAATCATTAGTATTTGTCTAACGATTTCTCCCGGCATCAAGTCTCTTACTTTATGTAATAATCCGGATTCACAAAATGAGCATCCCATATTACAACCAACTTGACTAGAAACACA
>CAZKFB010000024.1:0-19517 GCA_964551965.1 uncultured Muribaculaceae bacterium | reverse complement strand
CTAGAGTCATTTGTCTTTGAATACGAGCCATTTTATTAATTGTTTCAACCATGTGAACAGGAACACGAATTGTTCTTGCTTGGTCAGCTAATGCACGAGTTATTGCTTGACGAATCCACCAAGTTGCATATGTAGAGAATTTGTAACCCTTACCAAAGTCAAATTTTTCTACAGCTTTCATAAGCCCAATATTACCTTCTTGAATTAAATCTAGGAATAGTAAACCTCTACCTACATATCTTTTAGCGATAGATACAACAAGACGTAAGTTTGATTCAGCTAGAATATTACGAGCTTCTTCTTCACCATTAGCAACTCTTACAGATAAGTCCATCTCTTCTTCAGGAGTTAAAAGAGATATTCTACCAATTTCTTTTAAATACATTCTAACTGGATCATTAATATTTACATCTTTAGTTAAATCTTCTTCATCTAATACAACTACTTCTTCTTCAACTTTTCTGCCACTTCCACCTTGATTAGCATCTTCTTCTGTAATAACACTGATACCAGCATCTACAAATGCATTATATAATTCATCTAATGAATCAGCATCCATATCTAATCCTTTTAGAGCATTAGCTAATTCTTCGAATGTAATATATCCTTTTTTCTTTCCTTCTTCAATTAATTCTTGTTTTCTTTCATCTAAAGTTTTAACTTCATGTACTTGTTTAGATTTAGAACTCTTCTTTTCTTCTTTTACTACTTCTTCAGTAGAAATAGTAATTCCTTCTTCATCAAGTTTTTTATACAAATCTTCTACTTGCTCTTGAGTAATTTCTAAGTCGCCAATAGTCTTAGTGAAATCACTTAAAGATATTGTTCCATTTTTAGTACCTAATTTAATTAATTTTTTTGTAACGCTTTCTAATGTTTTTTCCATTTCCTACACTTCCTTCTTCTTTAATCTAGCAATCTCATCAGTAATGCTTAATTTTTCATTAATGTCTGTAACATTTTGAAGTTTAATTTTTAATTCTTCAATTTTATTATCATCTATCCATATCTTTATCTTATTAATTATTCCCACATACTCATTATCAATTAATTCCGTATCGATATTAGAATCAATTATATCAAGTACATCGTTATAATAATCACTTTCAATTTCATTTGTAATAAAATCTGCTATATTAATATAATTGTATTTTAAGTAAAATGCAAGTATATCATTCGCAATATCCATATATTTTTTTTCGGGAATATACGATAATTCTTGCTCATATAGTTTTATATATTTAACATCGTTCATCATATAATATAATAATGTTGATGCTAATCGATGATTCTTTGATATCTTTTTCTTTGGCGTTGCTTCAATTTTAACTGTTTTTGGGCTCTCCACTTTAATAATTTTATTGAGCAATACGTTTTTATCGATATTAAACTCTTCTACTAATTTATTTACAGTTAAATCGATTAATACTTCATCACTACTTTTATTTAACTCTTTTATAACTTGATTTATATATTTTGATACATCATCAACTTTATTTAGATTCTTATCTTTTTTTAGTAGTTTCATCTTGAAATCAAAGAACGTTGTTGCATGATCTAAAGCATCAATAAATTCTTCTTTAGAATGCTTTAAAATATATTCATCAGGGTCTTTTGCATCAGTTATTCTTAATACACTTAAGTCACAACCAACACTTTCAAGTATTTCCCCATTTTTTAATGTTGCCATTTCACCGGCAGTATCATTATCCATACATAGAATAATCTTTACATTAGTCTTTTTAAGTAGATCAGCATGATAACTTGTCAATGCTGTACCCATTGTAGCTACAACATTTTTAATTCCGGATGCATATAATCTTATAGCATCCATTTGACCTTCAACGACAACTAAGTATTTTAACCTTCGTGCTTCATTTTGCGCTCGATGATAATTAAATAATATTTCCCCTTTTTTAAATATTACAGTTTCTTTAGTATTTACATACTTTGCTTCATCAATATTTTTATATATACGAGCTGAGAAGCCTACCGGATTACCTCTCGCATTATGAATAGGAAAAGTTATACGATCTCTAAATATATCATAAAGAGTATTATTACGATTAATTAATCCTGTTTCTAATAAAGTATTTTCATCAAACCCTTTACTAGTAAGTAATTTAACAATTGTATCGTAGTTTTTAGGAGCAAAACCTATATTAAACTCATCAATTATTTCATCATTTATCCCTCTTTTATTTAAATATTCTCTTGCTTCAGTTCCTTCACTACTTCGAAGATTATTTTGATAAAATTTGATTGCTAAATCTAACGCTTCATAGTGTTTATCATATTTGCTAACTGTTTTATATCCTGTCGATAGAGTTATACCTATCTTATCAGCAACGACTTTAACAGCTTCTAAGAAAGGAATATTTAAATAATCTTGAACAAAGGTAAATACGGTTCCTGTTTTATGGCACACGAAACAAGTAAATATACCCTTTTCGACATTTACACTCATAGATGGATTGTGATCATCATGAAATGGACAAACACCAAAATAATTCTTTCCTTTTTTTTCTAAACTAATATATGAACTGATAATTTCAGCTATATTAGCAGAATTTTGGATGTTTTTAATTTCTTCGTTGGAAATGGCCATAAAAATCACCCTCTACTATATATTTATTAACGCTACTACTTGATTTTACTTGAAAAAATTGCAATTTTTTTCAAAAATCATCAAAAAAGAACTATAAATACCATAGTTCTTCATTATTTTTTAATACTTTCCTTATTATTCCGCTTCCAATACATTCATTTCCAAGATATAGAGCACAAGTTTGCCCTGGCGTTACTGATGATGCCTCACCACTATATTTTACTCTTATTTCATTGTTCTCTAAATATTCTAAAGATACTGGAACATCTTTTGAATGATATCTAAATTTAGCGGTACAAAATGTTGGATGGTGAATAGATATAAGATTAATATTATCTATAATACATTCATCACTCATTAAGTAGTCATTATTATTGCTCTCTGCAACATATAAAATATTCTCTTTGATATTTTTACCTACAACAAATAATCTATTTTCTGTGCCACCTATATTAAGCCCTTTTCTTTGACCAATTGTATATAGAGGAAGACCAATATGTTCTCCTATTACTTTATTTGTTTCTAAATCAATTATATTTCCTTTAACTAATTTAGCAGAATCTCTCATATAATCCTTAAAAGTATTACTTATAAAACATACATCAGTTGAATCTTTTTTATTATATACTTCAAGTCCAATTTCTCCAGCAATATGTCTAACATCTTTTTTTTCTAATCCTTCTAAAGGAAATAAAGTCACATTAATAATCTTAGATGGTACTGAAGACAAGAAGTAAGTTTGATCTTTAAATAAGTCAGCAGATCGATAAAGTTTTCCTCCATCGTTCTTAGCATAATGACCGGTAGCAATAAAATCAGCATTTAGTTCTAACATTTGATCATATAAAAATTGCATCTTTGCTACTTTATTACATATACTACAAGGATTAGGCGTTAATCCACTTTCGTAATCACTTATAAATCTATCTATTACTAATTCTTTAAATTTATCTCGATAATCAATTGTATGAAATTCAATGCCTAATTTATCTGCTACTTTTTTAGCATCACTATCATCGAATTCATCAATAAATTTGAAAGATATGCCTATTACTTCATATCCTTGTCTTTTTAAAAGATAAGCAGCAACGCTTGAATCTACTCCACCAGACATTCCTATTACAACTTTTTTCATATTAAACACCCGAAGTAATTATAACATACTTGTCAAATTATTTAAAAACATATTGCCAAATAAATATACGAAAATATCATATAACATTAATATAATAGTAATAATTAAATACTTCTTTAATAATGGTAATACAATTGCTGCATAGTAGTCCTTATGAGCACCACTAATATTATCAATTGATTTTTTCAAGTATATACAAGAAATTATGAATAAATATATCAATATAATCATATACACTAGTTTATTTATTCCAACATTGATAAGTCCATATAATAATCCATTCAACTTATAATTATGATAAAAAATACTTAATATATAACCAATACTTATTGATTCAAAACCAATAATAACACTTATACCAACTATTCCAACTAAACTAATGGTCATTATTAAACATAATCCTAGAAATATTAAATGATATGTAAATAGTGTATTATTAGAACTTAAGTTTTCTAAATATCCAGTCAAGTCATAATTATTATTAATACCATAAATAAAACCTGTTATAACACTTACTAGAACAATCACTAAAATCATTATTAAGAATCTTTTATATCTTTTCATAATTTCCTCCTAACACATTATATTTTATACTTTAAAATTTATTCTAAATATATTATAATTATTGTTAGGTGATTATATGGATAATAAAGAATTAGTTGGCAATATTAGAATTAAAGAGCCAAAAAAGAAAAATAAAAAAAATAAGAAAAGTGATTTATCTATTGGTAAAAGGATATTTATTTGGTTTATGTTCATAGCTATGTTAGCTTCATTTGCTGGACCTCTTATTTATCGTTTAGTTTTAATAATTAGTGAAAGCTAATTATTTTTTGTTAGGAGTTTATATGAAAGAAAAAAGAGCTATATTTGCCATTGATATATTAAAGAATATTATTAATGTCTATTTTGATACATTTTTTGTTTTTTACTTTTTTAAAGTTGCTAATTATGAAGTATTACCATTAGCAAAATATTATTTAACTTTGTATCTATCGATTGGTATTGCTTTCTATCTAATTAGAAATGTAATGAAGAAAAATATTAAAGTTCCCTATTTTCGAATTGGTATATCATTACAAGCCCTATATATTTCAATGATTATGTTAATGAAAGATAATATTATAAATCATATATATTTAGTTGGACTTATGAAGGGATTTGCTGATGGATTCTATCATTTCCCTAAGAATATTTTAAATAGTGAAAAGATTTCCAATGAAGATCGACAAAAGTTTTCTGGTAAAATAAATACTATTAACAAAATATCTTCAATTATTATTCCCTTAATTATGGGTGTTGCTTTAACTTTTATTGACTATGTAAATTTAGGGAAAATATTTTTTGTTTTATTTATTATCTTGTTTGTTTTATCTTTTGCAATCAAAGATGAAAGATTCAATATTAAAAAAAGTGATTTAAAAGGATTCTTTAAATTACTTAAAGATAAACCTAATTTGAAATCAATATTCTTAATTCCTTTTCTTACGGGATTTACATATTCTTCCGGAGTTATGGGATTAATAATTACATTGCTTAAGATTAATAATTTTAAAACTAATCTTTATTTAGGTATCATTGATAGTATATGTGCCTTTATTTCTTTAGTTGTATGTATAATATTTACTTACAAATTAAAAAAAGAAAAATTTAAGCCTGTTCTACTCGTAACTGGTATATTGTGTTTTATAGTATTAATAGTTCAAAGTATTTGGAATAATATATTTATGCTAATAGCATATTTAATAATTCGTTTTTCATGTATGCTAATTATTAATCTAATTAGTGATAATGTATTAAATAACTTATCCAATATTGAAGAAATTAAACAAGATTATAAGTCTGAATATTATTTATTAATCGATATTATTTATTCAATTTCACGTTCTTTAGGATACCTATTACTATTTATTATCTGTTTAACTTTAGGAATGGATTATATACAATACTTATTAATTCTACCAGCCGTTTCAATTCTTATACAAACATTTATTGTAAGAAAATTGGTTAAGTTAATATAAAAAATGAGTGTATTTTTATACACTCATTAATTCTGTCTCTTTTTCTTTAATTTTTTCATCAACAGTCTTATTATATTTATTTATAAGTTCTTGAACATCTTCTTGCATAGATTCTTTTTGATCTTCTGTTAAAGATTCATCTTTTTTTATTTTATTATTAGCATCTTGTCTTGCATTTCTCAAGGCTACTTTTGCTTGTTCTCCCATTTCATGAACTTGTTTAACATAAGTTCTTCTTGTATCTTCCGTTAATTGAGGAACAGTTAATATTACAATCTCACCATTATTTGTTGGAGTAATACCAATATTAGCTTCGTTGATAGCTCTTTCAATATCTTTTAATACTCCTCTATCGAATGGTTTAATAAATAGTTGTCGAGCTTCCGGAACAGTAATATTAGCAAGACTATTAATTGGTGTTGGTGTGCCATAATAATCTACCATAATGCCATTTAGCATCGAAGCATTTGCTCTTCCGGCTCTAACTGTAATTAGTCTTTGATCAAGCGAATCAATTGCACTCATCATTTCCATTTCGGTATTTTCTAAATAATTCATAATTATCTCCTTTAAATTTATTATACTTTATTAATTATTATATATCAATATGTGAAAATAACAATATAAATAATGCTAACATCATTATTTCTAATAACATTACTACTGTTGCTACACCACTTTGAGTACCATTAGTAGGAAGTTCTAATTCTAGTTTTTTATTCTTACGCATATCTAAATTGTTTTCTTTTATATACTCTACTTTAGAATTATACTGCGTAATAAATTCTTTTTCTAGATCTGTTAAACTATTTTCCGAATTATTATCTAATTCCGGGTCATCTACTTTTTGTTCTAATCTGCTGATATAATCATTTAATAAACTATCTAATTCAGCACCGTTATTGTCTTTTGCACGATCAATTTTTGATTCAATTAAAGTTTTAATCATGCTATCGATTTCCATTAATTCTTCATTAGTAAGTTCAACACCATAGACATCTCTTTTTTGGATTAATTCCATTACCCTATTAATATTTTCTTCATTTATACTTGTTACGGAAATATCATCATATTTATCAGGAATCGCTTTTTTATTTGTATCTATTGGTGTTGTTGATACAACTTCATATTCATGTTCTTCACCATCAAGTTCAGTAAGTAAATCATTTGTATCATCAAGATTAATTGATGGAGTTTTAAGAATAACCATTTCTCTTTTATTTTCTACAGTTCTAAATTTAAATAAACCATCTTTTAATCGATATATCCTTTCTCCATTAGGATCAATTGTTACTTCAGGATCCACACCTATACTATATTTATCAGAATAATTCTTTACTTCAGCATATTCAGCAGCTATTACCTCATCATCTTGGAATTCTTCTCTATCATGATTTAAAGTATTATATTCTTCAGGTTTATTTGGATCAACAAATTTTAAATCAACATGAATATATTCTTTAAAATGATGGAATACTTCCTTTGCAGTCATTGATGCTATCTTGTCATAATTATTTTTAATATATTCGTTTAAAGTGTTTGATGATGCACATACTAATACTTCAGTTACTCCATCTTCGTTAGTATATGTCAAATAATCAATATCTTTATTAGAATCATTATCTATTGCTTTAGTAGTTATTATTCCTAACTTCTTTAAGTCTTCATTTGCTTCAATCATCATTCTTAATGATTCTCTGTTATTCATTTGATTTGCTTTTACTGATTGATATTCTAATAATTTTGCATCAATAGCATACGATAGTTCATCTTTATTCTTAAATTTTGAATTTTTAATTTTGTTATTTAAAGTAGTAAGGTAGGTTTCTATATTATCATCCATTACTGTATTAGCTAAATTTTCACGGAATACAGCAATATTTACAATATAACCTTCTTCATTTAATGCTACTTTAAATTTATTGTATATTTCTGTAGGCCCCATACTATCTATCCTTCCAATGTTTTCTTTACTTCTAATTTATATTTATATTCTTTTGTTTCTATTGCCACTCTTTGACATAATCCAAGTAATACCATTAAGTTAAGCATATAGCTACCACCATACGATAAGAATGGTAATGGTACTCCAGTAAGGGGAATTAATGCAAGAAGACCGCCTATATTAACTATAATATGCATTAATATATAGCTGAATGTT
The DNA here is from genome assembly GCA_964551965.1 of uncultured Muribaculaceae bacterium. Lineage (GTDB taxonomy): Bacteria > Bacillota_I > Bacilli_A > RF39 > UBA660 > CAG-582. The sequence continues at coordinate 11,592 of CAZKFB010000024.1, read as the reverse complement.
CCGAATGCAATTATTGATCCTGTTAAGTTTGAAGCATTACAAGCTATAACAAGTAGACTATATAGCAATATAATATATGCAAGTAGAACAAGAGCGCCACCTATTAAACCTAATTCTTCAACTATTATTGGGAATATAAAATCGGTATGTGCTTCCGGTAAATATAAGTATTTTTGTGTTGACTTACCAAGACCAACACCGGTAATTCCTCCATTATTTATAGCAATATATCCATTACATACTTGATATCCTGTTTCTTCTAAATATCGACTACAAGGATTATGATAATTAAATCTACTAGCTTGTGTCTCTGTTAGAAAAGATGGAATATTATTTAAGAATATTACTCCTAAACCTATTGCAATTATAGCAAGGCCTTTTACAAGCTGCATTGTTTTATTCTTTTCAATTGGCAAGGCAAAGAATATTAATGCCGTAATACATGTTATTATAAGTGCTGTACCTAAGTCTGGTTCACATGCCACTAATACCGCAACAATAGCGCACGGAATTAGAGGTATAAATAAATCTTGTACGTTTTTAATTCTCTTTTTAGATCCGTAAGAACTCGCTAAAAAAAGAATAATAAATAATTTTGCAAACTCCGATGGTTGAATTGAAAAACCACCAAATAAAGAAAACCAACTACGAGCTGAATTAGTAACTGTGCCATAAGTTTTTAATAAAGCTAAAACACATATAATTCCAAGAATACCAAGTAGACTTAAAAACTTATATCTCTTGATCGGTATAAAAAGACAAATGAAACTGGCAATCCCTCCAACTATAATTATTATTAGTTGTTTACGGAAAAAGTAATATTCTGGCAATCCATATTGTAACGTTGCAGATATACTTGATGCCGAAAAGATCATAATAAGCCCAAACACAATAAACAATATAGAAATGATTAATAATCTTTTATCAAGATTACGAAATAACTTTCTCAATTTCATATGTCCCACCTAGTATAATTTTAGCATAAAAAAACAATTACTAAGAATTGTTTTTCTAATATTTGTTAAGTAAATGTCTAACTAATCTACTAATTTATTTCCATTAGCATCAGTAGATATACTTCCAGTTAAAATTAAGATACCTTCAATTAATCCCCATACTCCAGAAATAAATGAAAGAACAAAACATGAAAGTAAAGTAATTAATAATTGTGCAACAGCTTTACCAGTATATCCTAAATAGAAATTATGAACACCAAAACTTCCTAAGAATATTCCTAATAATCCAGCTGCGACTTTACTTTTTGGTTGTGTTTGATTACTATTTTGAACAGTTTGTTGTTGTGGTTGTGATGCATTTTGATTGTCAGCATTTTCATTTACTGCTTTGCCACAATATTGACATTTTTCTTGTCCGCTTTCTAATTCAGAACCACAATTAGTACAAAATTTACCCATATAATACCTCTTTTCTATATTCTAATTATATAAGATTTCTATTTGTTAATCAATACATTTGAATACTTATCTATTAAAACATTAAATAAGGAAACCAATGCTATGGCTATGTATGGTGCTATAATTGGATTTATAATGCTTATAAGGGCAGAAATAAGCCCAACTAATACCCCAAAAATAATCATTCCCTTTCCAGTATAACAACTAGTAACTGAATCAGTTGCTATTAGAGAGAATATAAACGGAATATTATTATTAAATAATATTTTTACTACATCCATACGATTAAATAAACTTACTAATATTGCGACAATAATAAAGGTAACTATACTAGATAAACTAATATCAGTTTTATTATTATTCGTTATAAATAAACCAAACATAGCAAGAAGCAGGAAAATAATATGAGTAGATGCTATACCTCCTGAATCACGACCAATAAAGTAATCCATTAGAGTATAAGAAAATACTTTATTATTTTCATAACTATTAGCATAAGAAAAACCATTAGTATAATAATTTATTGCATATATTACTAAGAATATTATTGCCATTATATTTACTCTATTCTTTAGGAATTTAGAAACAAATAGTAATATTGTAAGAACACTGAAATATATTATTAGATTGACATTTATGCTCATTACACAAGCAATTAATACGGCGTATTCAATTGTAAAAGAAGAAAATAAAATATTTACTAACTTATCTTTATTCTTCTTTATAATACACTCGTATATTATATTAATTAAGGCTGCTATTATTGCACTTCCAAATATTATTATTAATGGTCTAAACATATTAAAAAGACTTATATAGCCATTTTGATATAGATATATACCATTTTTATAAAATCCATAAATAATCATCGGAATTATAAATAACATTCTTGTTAGAGAAATAGAAAATATTGATTTACTACTACGTACGTAGACATTATTCTTCATATTATCAACTACTTTCTTTTGTATTTTCCAAATACTTTTTAAAATTAATCTTTGATGGGCATATATATGTGCAAAGCCCACAATGAATACATTTAGACCTATCGGCATTTTTATGCTCTCTAATACGCTTAGGATTAAGTCCTACAGGGCATTTCATATTACATAGTCCACAATTAATACATTTTTTCTCTGATTCATTGTCTTTAGTATTTAAAAATATACTTCTTGTATCAAAATCAACTACTCCATTTAAAGAATCTAAAGTTTTACCAGCAATTAATCCATTAATTACACAAAAGTATTTATCATTTACTATTTTACAACAATTTTTGATAATATCAGCAATTGAAGTACCAATTTTAACATTTAATACGAAAGGCTTCTCTATAGCATTTCCGCCAATAGTTATTAATTTTTCAGTAATTGGTTTATTTCTCTTTAAAACATTATAGATATTATAAATATCTTCGATATTTAGATACAGAATACCCTCATTTATTTCTTTTTTGCTAAATATATTCTTTATCAATACTTCTTTAAAACCTATCGGATATATATCAGGAACTAATTTCAATTTAATATTCGGATAAGTACCTATATTATTACTAAGATTAATAACATTTAGAGAATCATTATTATTTACGGCTAAAATAGTAGATATAGGATTAAATATCGTTGCTAAAGCATCAATTGTTTCTAATATTTTAGAATTATATTTATTAATAATAAATGAATAAGTCTTCTCATAGGGGTCACGATCTATACCATTTACAATGATATGTTTAAATTCAACATTTAAATCTTTAGTACATCCATTATACTTTTTAATTTGTTCTATCATCTTATCTTTATCAATTTCATTAATATACTTATTGGCAAATTTTCGAGTTTTAACATGTTCTTTGAAATCATTTTCAATTACAATACAATTAGTTAAATCATTGCTAACTTTCATTGAGTTTGTTTTACCTAACACTACCCCCGAAACTGGACTATAAATGAATTCTTCTTCGTTATGTAATAATACATCTTCTTTATTAATTATAGAATTTGTCTTAACCGAAAGAGTATATCCCTCTTTCATAGGTATATATAAATAATCAGGATTTAAAAAATTAATAACATTATTATCAATTGTTTTACCTTTTTCTTTAATTGATACCATATTATTCATGATTATCAGCTACTTTCTATAATAATCTAATATATCTTGATATAGATTTGAATTAAACTTCTTATTTCTTATCATTTCTATTTCTTGAGCATAAGGAGGATATTCACGATTTACATAAGGTGTTTCAAGTATTTTAGGAACACTCTCTAAACGCTCGTTATATATAACTCCCATTAATGAATCAAATCCAATTGTTCCGTATCCAATGTTTTCATGTCTATCTTTATGACTACCTAAAGAATTTTTAGAATCGTTAACATGAATGCATTTTATCTTATCAATTCCAATCAATCTGTCAAATTCATTTAAATAATCATCAAAATTTGATATATCAATTCCTGAATCATTTAAATGACAGGTATCTAAACAGACACCTATTCTTTCTTTATTATCTATATTATCAATAATGCTCTTTAGTTCATCAATTGATCTTCCTAATTCAGTTCCCTTACCAGCCATTGTTTCAAGTAAGATAACTGTATTACTAGATGTAGATAAAGCCATATTTAAACCTTTAACTATATTGTATATAGCATGAGATTTTTCAATCTTCATTTGACTTCCGGGATGTAATACTAGATATTTGATACCTAATTGATCACATCTTCTTAATTCATTAGTAAGAAAATTAATAGCAAATTCATATTTTTCATAATCCAAATCATTAGCTAAATTAACTATATAAGGAGCATGACAAATAACATTTTCTAAATTAATACCATTTTCTTTCATTAATTCATATGCTTGATAAGTTATTCCATCATCTATTTTGCCTCTTTGAGTATTTTGAGGTGCCCCCGTATAAAACATAAAACAATTAGATTTATAAGATAATGCTTCTTTAACACTGCCTAATAATTGTGTTTCATTTTTATATGATACATGCGATCCTATTAATAACATAATTATCACCCTACCTATAAATTATAACATAAAAAAATCAACTAATATATAGTTGATTTTTATTTATAAAATTATTCCGCAGTGCTTCCAGCTTTTAAAATGTAACCTTGTCTGTTGTAGCAAGGATCAGTTGATGAAACAGCTGAACAAGCATCGATTGCTGTTAAATTTTTAGTACTTGCAGTTACACCTTTAATTTCAGCAGTATCGTTTGTTGGATAACCTCTTGAAGTATCAAAAGATACTATTTGATAATTGTCATCCCACATAGTTAAGATATATCTTGGATTATCTACATCTGTAGCGTCAACAACAACATATCCTTTATAATTTCCTGAATGTAATTTTCCTAAATCTTGTGCAATGTCATAAACGTAAATTCCAACTCCAGGAATAGTATTGCTTGCATCAAAAGTATATTCTGTAATAGTATTTGAAATAGCCTTTTGTGCATATTCAACAAATGAACTCCTTCTTGCTTGATTCATAACATCAAGTACTGATGGTATAGCAATAACCATAATTAATGCTAATACAACGATAACTGCTAGTAATTCAACTAAAGTAAAACCATTTTTCTTCTTCATAAATAATTCCTCTCTATCATAATTTAATTATATATTTTATTATATTTTTAGTCAATACCTATTAAAGATATTTATATCAAGTTTACTACGGAAGAATTAATTTTCTCCCGTAGTAGTACTTGTATATGGTTGATCAACTTTCTTTTTAACTATTCTTGATCCTTTTTTCTTATTCATAGCTGTTATAATTAGTAGAATAATTAGTGTTGCCGCTAAACCTATAACTACTATTCTTAGCACTTTTGTTGAGTTAGACACAGGAACATTTCTCTTTAAGTTAATCTTATATGTCTTGTTGTAATATCCGTTTTGACTTTGAACATAAACTTCAATTACTGATCCTTCTTTGATATTTTCATTTCCTGTTACAACTACGGTTGCTCTAGAAGATGCTGTTGTGTAAGAAACATTTAAGTTTTCTTCATCAGTGATCTCTAAATCATATTCGTATACTGCTGGATCAAATTTTAATATATAACCAGACACTAGTAAGCTCTTTAATTGAGCATTAGATTCTTCTAATGTAGGATCTGGTGCATTAGGGTCACTTATTGGTGGTGCTATTGGTTTAGTAGGATTTGGATCAAATACTTCGTTTGCACCAAATCTCTTAACATATATGTTGTACATCAAACGTTTTCCAGTATAGATATTAAATACTTCAACGTTAACATGATTTGTACCAACATTTAAATTTTCGTTACCAAGAACTGATACTTGAACATTTTCTGGTTGCATTGCTTCATAATTTAAACTTAGACTAGTTTGACTATTAGGAACATTCAATGCATAAGTATAAGTAAATGAATCAAAACCTAAATCATAACCACCTACTGATAAAGTCTTAAGTAGTAATGAATAATCTGTTTTATCTTTATTTGTCGTTGTTGTAGTAACTGTATTCGTCGGTCTTTCAGTAGTTGTTGATTGAGTTACTTCTACACTTCCTCTTGTTGTAGTTGAATTTGGATCAACTATTTGTGTTCCTTTAGTTGTAGTAGTTGTTTCATTGCTATTCCATTTTGCATATAAATTAACATCCTTATATCCAATTCGACATCCGCCCGAATCAAGTTTTTCTTCTGTAGCAATATTATTTACATAAACTCCACTAACTGGTTTTGTAAAACCAGCATCTAAGTACCATCCGCCGAATGTATATCCATCTCTTCTTGGAATTGGTAAAGTATCTCCACTACTACATGTTGTACATGTTTCAATTGGATCGATCTTTGTGCCACCATAAGTATTAAATCTAATACTATATTGATTACTTACTGTTGTAGTAGCATTACATGTTTTTCTAGTAGTCTTCGTAGTAGTTACAACTGAAGTTTCTCTATTAGTAATACCTTTATAAGTAACAGCATCTTCCGTACTACATCTAGGAGAAGAAATCTTTGTTGGATTTTTAGTATCTCCTAATGGGGGTGCTGATTTATTAGTATCTAGAACTTTATAGAAATCTTTTTTTGTTATCTTTCCTTCACCAACGATTGGATAATCTTGAACAACATAAGATTTATCAGTTAAAGTAACTTCTACCTTATAATCATAAGAATCGTTTGAAGCAGTACCTTCAGAATATGTTTTACAAGTAGTTTCTGAAGTATTTATTGCACCACTTGAAGGATATTGGTAATTAACACACATTACTTGTCCTTCTTTAATTCTCCTAGTAACTGTCGCTTTAGTACTTCCCTCTTCTACCATAAAGGATGTATTAGGTACGCATTTGCTTCCTTTAATAACACAGTACTTAACTCCTTGTAAAGGTGTTGAAGATTGAACATCAATACTTACTGAGTTATATCCGGAATTAACTGGTATTCTTTCTACTTTAACCCATCCTTCATAATCTCCAGAATTAGATATATCCAAGTCCTTATCATCAATATCATATACGACACAAGATGCAATTTCTGGATCGACATCAGACTCTTGAATGTACCTATTAGTTGCTTTTGAATTCAAGCTTTGTACATACATGAAGAAACTTTCCTTCTTTGCCTTATTCATAGCATCCATTACGGAAGGTATTGCAATTACCATAATGAGTGCTAGGACGACAATAACAGCAAGTAACTCGACAAGAGTAAAACCATTTTTCTTTCTCATTATCATCAAACCTATCTTTCTATTCTATATATAATTATAAGATAGTAAAGATTTTTTTTCAATAAAAAAGAGTAAAGATTACCTTTACTCTACAACTTTTAGTATATTGGAAATCATTTCTGCATTATCAATAGCCTCATTAAATTTATTAATATTATTATTTCTATTATCCTTTTTATATATTTTTAATAATTGATCATAAAAGTTTCTATCTCGATTTAGGAAACGATAATAATAGCTATGGGTATGTAAATATTCATATAATTTCTTATTATTTTTAATTTTTAATAATATATCTAATTCCATCTAATCACCAAATATATTAGTTATGGGTGTTTCAACAATGTTTTTTACTTCCGGAGTCTTCTTTGTTAATTCTTGAATTATGCCAATAGCTTTTTGTGCATTATTAATATGTTTTTCAATATTATCCATATTGATATTTTTAAATATACTAGTTAATTCCTTTATTTTATCATCACCAGAACTTACTCGATTAAAATACTTGTCCCACACACTATTGTCCTCTCCATAGATATCATATATCTCATAGAAATCTTGAAATGTCATTTCTTTATTTTTTACATATTCTACTATACTCGGATGATTACTAATAAAATTCTTAAATTCTTCTTTCTTATCCATAATATCACCTATTATAATATTATTTTAGAAAATAAAAAAAATGTATAAAATACATTTTTAATCTTTAAACGAAGCATCTAAATAGTATATTGGTCTTCCTTCTTTAATATATTGACGTTCAAAGTCTGTAGTACAAGTATCAATCTTTCTCTCATCATTATGTAAATCTAGACTTACTTTATCAAAGATATACCAATAATCACTTAAACTTTCTAAAGCCGATGCAAATAATATTTTATTATCTGTTTTAAGAATAATATGTTTATTCTTTTTAAATATACGATCATATAATTTTAAATAGTTATTTGATGTAAATCTTTTTTTCTCATCAATCTTTTTAGGCCATGGCTCAGAGAATGTTAAATAAATAGTATCTATTTCACGTCCAAATATACTTATAATATTTGTTGCATCATCACATATCATTCTTAAGTTTGGAATATTCTTACTTCCAACATTTTTAATAGCCGTAGCTGTTTGTGATTCATCTAGTTCTAGTCCAATAAAATTGATATTTGGGTATTTTAATGCCATATCAATAATAAATGAGCCTCTCCCCATTCCAAGTTCTAAACATATTGGATTCTTATTTCCAAATACATTATTCCAATTATTTTTTGATTTTTCAGGATTTTTAACTAATATTGAACTATCATGAATAATTCTATTTGCATCTTTTACTACATTATATCGCATATTTATCACCGGACTCATTATAGCATACTTAGTTATTTCTAACAAGTTACTTTATTGGTTTAAATCCACGATACGCTAAATAAACTGTCGTTATTGATGTCAATGCTAAAATTAATTCAATATTTTCTCCATCAAACTTCTTTAGCATAATAATTGTACATAACCACATTACCGTAATTATTATTGCTGTATAAGGATATTTTATATATATTAACATGTTTTTCGAATTTTTCATTGTGTCATCTCCTTATAAATATTTTGAAATAAGAATTCGTCTCCTTCAGCTAATGATGATAACATATTATCGATTAGTTCGAAGGCATCTCCTTTTGAATACTTTGAATTTTCTATATAGTCGTATGGTATCTCTTCTACTTTTAAGTATTCAAATGCATATTCCATTGCATAAATCATTATTTTTGTGAAAGTATGTGGAGCATATCTTCGATCAATTGCTGATACTGTACAGATATATGCTTGCATGGCTTTTAATAAAGGGAAATTAGACATATCGAAGTTTAAATTTAAGACATTTTTATTATTCATAAATTTTGTAAATACTTTAAACATATGTCCATCATTTATTAATTTATTTAAATCTTCATTAGAATTACTAACTAAACTAAGTTTTTCTCTCATTGCGTTTGTAAACATATCTATTATTTTATTATCAGTTAGGATATTTAATGCATTGATAAAGTCTGGACAAAAACAATGAAGAGTTGTATCTACAAGACCACCAAATTCATCCATATTGGATTCCTTAGTCAAAAAGTCATAGTATGATTTTGTCCAATCATAGAAAGCTCTTTGAGATAGAGGATGACGTCCAACTATTCCGAAGTCGACATATGCAACTCTATCATTATTAAGAAGTATTATATTACCAGGATGCGGATCCCCATAAGTAAATTCTTTAGTCATCGCACATCTTAGTAATTCTCCACCAACAATAGTTAATTGAGTATAAATATTCGATCCCGTTTTCTCTTTTACTTTAGTATATAGATCTTCATCACTTTTTAGATTCGTTAAAATATCTGATAATGTACTACCCTCAATAAACTCTTGAGCAATTACATAGTCGTTTGATAATTCTTTATAAACTTTAGGTATTACTATATACTTATGATCTTTATATAACTCACCAAAATACTCTAGATTATATATTTCTCTTTCATAATCAGTTTCTGTTATACATATCTCATTAAATTCATTTATTGCTTTATTAAAATCGATAAAAGATGATGGTAAAAAGATACTAGCAATTTTTACTAATCTCTTTAAAAGTCTTAAATCTCTCTTTAAGTGGTGTTTTATACTTGGTTTTAATACTTTTAAAGCCAGTACACGATTATCATTTGTTACTGCTTTATATACTTGAGCAAACGAGCCAATAGAAATTGGATTTTCGCTTATGCTTTTGTATTCGTCTATTTTAGGAATAACTTTTTTTACATCAATATATTCTCCATTAGCCTGGCTATAGACAGCATATTCTTTTGCTCCACTCCATCCATCCATAAATTTATGAGTTATACATAATACTTGTAAAAATTTATTATAAACTCCACTTTTAGATTTTAGGAAATAAAATAGTTCTTTTTTATATAAATTCTCTTTATTAGATTTATTAGAGAACTTTATTGATAGAAGTTTAGTTAAAAGTCCTAGGAGTGATTGTTTCATGCTTTTCCACCTATTCCTATTTCAAAAATAATAATTGTTAAAGCTAAAGCTAATATTGGCAACATAATTCCACTATAATCCAATACAAAACTAAGAATAGTAATTGATACCCAAATAGCAACTATAGTTAGTGCGACAAAAGCATAACGCATTAAAACCACCCTTCCCTTACAATTACTATTTTAATACATTACATAAATAATAGCAAAGAAAAAGTGTTTACTTAACTTCGTAAACACTTACTTTTTTCTTATCTCTTCCGCATCTTTCGAATTTAACTGTACCCTTAACAAGAGCAAATAATGTATGATCTTTTCCCATACCAACGTTTTTACCAGGATAAATCTTTGTTCCTCTTTGTCTATAGATAATAGATCCAGCATTAATTACTTGACCATCAGCTACTTTAGCTCCAAGTCTTCTACCTTCACTATCACGACCATTTTGTGTTGAACCTTGTGCTTTAACATGGGCGAAACGTTGAATATTTAAAGATACTAATAGATATAAATCTTTCATAATCTTATTCCTCGCTTTCAATTCTAATATTTTTTGGATATTTAGAAGATAAATCTTGAAATAATGACATCATATTTAATATTAATTCATTAGTTATTTCGTCTTTATTTATATTTTCAATTACTACTTGTTTTCCTTTATCTTTATAATCAATAGATTTATTATTTATTCTTAGACAAGCATTTACAGTAGTGTACATTATTGAAGATACACTAGCACATACAATATCATTTGCATTGCTATAATCAGCATGTCCGGAAATAGTAATTTTATTATCTTCTCTTTTAATAATAATCATATTAACCTACAATCTTTTTAACAACAAGTTTAGTATATGGTTGTCTATGACCTTGTTTATTACGGTATTTCTTTTTAGGTCTATACTTGAATACTACAATTTTCTTAGATTTTCCATGTTTTTCAACTTCACATGTTACTGAAGCTCCTTTGACGTATGGAGTACCAGTTTTGTCACCAACACATAAAACTTCTTTGAATTCTACTGTTTGACCAGCTTCTGCATCTAATTTCTCAACATAGATAACATCGCCTTCTGATACGTAGTATTGTTTACCACCAGTTACAAATATTGCTTTCATTACTATACCTCCTTATATATTTTGAAGACTCGCCTTTAAGGTGGATATTAAATCTCTTTAACCTTTTTAGTGCGGTTTGTAATGAATACTTACAAACATGTTAAATTATATATGATTTAACTCATTTTGTCAATTGATTTATAAGTATTTGTAAGTATTTCTCTTTCTCTAATAATATTCTTATTTATTATCATTGTATTATCAAAACATTTATAAAAATCATTAATACTACCTACTACTTTTATTCTTTTATGATGTATATTATATAAATATCTCTCTCAAATAAATTTATTATAATAA
>CAZKFB010000023.1:0-19786 GCA_964551965.1 uncultured Muribaculaceae bacterium | reverse complement strand
ATCTCGTTAGAAATAACTTCTGAATCAAATATAACTCAAGACATTAAGCCGGGGGGACTTGTATTTTTTGCACAATATGGTTGTTCTATGGGATTTAGAACTAAATATTCTGGAAAAAAAGGATATGTAACGGCAGGCCATTGTACATCGGGCATAGCTAATAATCTTATTCCGACTGGAAATGTTCTTAAGCAACAGTATAGTAATAATCAGAAATTTGATTATGCTTTTGTAGTAACAGATTCTTCCTATAATCCAATTAATACTTTGACACATCCTAGTGGAGATATAAAAACATTGGCGGTACTTACTACTACTTGTCCAACTATAACTGTTAATATGGCAATAGCAAAAGATGGTTATGAAACTAAATATACTACTGGTAAAGTAAAAGCTTTAAATTATACAGCTAATTATTCAAACGGGGTTTCAATTAAGGGTTTAGTAAAAACTGATGCTAAAACTGATCAAGGTGATAGTGGTGGTGTAGTAATTATACCTAGAACTGATGCAAACGGTGGTCCAATTCCAATTGGTATAATAAGTGGCGGTGCACCAGGAGTTTTTGGTATAGGCAAAAGTATGTACTTTACAAGTATTAACGATTTACCAGCAGAAATGCAAACAGGACGTTATTAATTGGGAAAAATGTGATATACTTAGAATAGAAATACTTAAGGTGAGTTTAATATGAAAAAAAGAATGTTGATAATTAGTTTAGTTTTAGTTGTTTTAATTATAAGTGTCTGTGTATTTAGATATTTTATGGGACCTATTGGTTCTTATATAGGACATGATAGTAAATATAGAAATAAAGGATCTGACATATATCAAAAGTATGATAGGATTTCTCTATACATAAAACGTAGAAAGAAGTGTATTCCTGTTAGTTTAAATTTGTATGATGATGGTACATATGAATTATTTACTGAATATGAAACTTGTAGACCTTTTGAAACTTGTACTTTAGCTTTAAAATACACAAAATCTATAAAAGGTAAATATGATTATGATTTAACTAAAATACTTGATGAAAGTATAATTGAAGGTTCTTATGATGGTGATAAAAATAATATAAATTATAATTTATACGCTGCTAGTTTTAATACTAATCTTGGCAGTGAGTATTTTCATGATTATGTGATATCAAAAGATAAAACTAACAAATCATTAGAAGAACTGTTAGACAGTATTGATATAGATTTAGATGTTTGTGCAATACCTGATTATAGATAAAAAGTATTATGAGGTGTTTTATGAAAAAGAAATGGTTAATTATTATAATAGTAATATTTTTATTAGTAATTGGTATTGTAACAATTGCTTTGTGGCAAAATAAAAACCCAAAAGAAAGAACATATTCATATGAAAAATATGAAAATAAAAACGTTATTGAGTCAGTTTCTGTGTCTGATAAGATATTTGGTGATGAGTTCGATACTATGGTTGATCATAGTGATGCAGTAGTAAAAGGAAAAGTAGTATCAGTAGATTTTATTCCTTTACAAGGTAACGCTTGGAGAAAAATAAAATTTCATGTAGATGATACTATTATTGGTGATGTAAAACCAGACTCTGATATTGAAGTTTATATGCTAGGTGGTTATATAACTTTGGAAGAACATATAAAATATAATGATGATGCTTTTAGATTTAAAGATGTTAAAGATGTAAAGAATACTGTTATTAAAGAAACAGTTGATGATGAATTAGAATTTATTAAAGAAGATGAAACTCTTATTTTGTGTATAGTTGAGCCTTCCAATGTATCATTATTTCCTAAAGGTACTTATCAGAGAACTGGTGCTTCAGGTATGTTAAAACTAAAAGATGGAAAATATACTCAATTATATGGTGAAGTTGAAGAAAAGTATTCAATTGACTCAAATAAAGTTAATGATATTAAAAAACTTGTTTCTAAAAAATCAAGTAATTAATTATTTTTGATATTAAAGTAAATCATTAGATTTACTTTTTTTAATGTATATTAATCAATAAGATATAGTTTTTTTACTTACTTTATTATATAATATTGGTAAGAATAGGGTGATAATATGGAAGTAGTAGTTATTGGTAAACCTGCAGTTAATGTTTATTTACCTTTACAGGAATTTCCACAAGAAGGGGATTTATTTAATATTGCAACAAAGAATGAATCAGTTGGTAATGTAGCTGCAACTAGTGCATGTCTTTTAGGTAGATGGGGTGTACCATCACATTTTAGTGGAGTTGTTGGTAATGATGCTTATGCAGAAAAGATTAGAGATACTTTTAAAGAATCTAATGTTAACTATAAGTTCTTAGAAACTAATTTTACTAGTGGTACTTGTACTAACTATATTATTTTAAATGCTAAAACGGGAGTAACTACGAAAGTTTTATATAATGATTCAGAAGCTCAGTTAACTAAATATAAATATGATTTTATTCCAGGATTCGCTATACTTGATGGTACTGATTTAGCTGGTGCCTTAGCTCTTTTAAATAATAATGGAGCATCATGCAAAACTTTATTATATGCTCGTAAGGCAGATAAAGATACCGTTAATCTTTCTAAGAAGTGTACTTATGTTGTATGTACAGAAAATTTTGCTGTTGGATTAACTAAAGAACAACCTGATGGTTCGGCTGAAGGGTATGTAAATATGTATCAAAAGATTGTCGATACATGCGGACGTAGTAACTATATTGTTATTTTGAATAATCACAAGATTTTATATGCTGTTGATGGGGCAGTTAAGATGCTTCCAGAAATGAAGATTAATATTGTTGATTCTTCTAGTTTTGATTCGGTATTTGTTGGTGCTTTATCTTTGGCATTAATTAAAGATTTAACATTAGATGATGGAATTAAGTTTGCTAATACGGCGGCTGGTATCTCATTAACTAAGATTGGTGAAGAAGCCGCAATCCCAACAATTGAAGAAGTACTTGATAATTCGGGTATGAGAGAAAAATTTGGTTTAAAAGAGACAGTTAGTCAAGGGCCTGCTAGTGCTCAAGAAGTAACACCTTTAATGCCTAATGTTAATACTGTAAATAATAAAGTTGAACAACCTGTAAATAGCACTGTACAACAACCTGTAAATAGTGAGTCTCAAGAAAATGTAAATGTAGCTCCTGTACAACAAAGTGTTGTAACACAAAATACAACAGTAAGTAATGATGCAGCTACTCAAGCATTTGATGTATCTAGTTTCCAAAATAGTGCACCAATGCAACAAAATCAAGTTAATCAAACAAGTCCAGTTCAACATCATGAAACTAATATCTTTGATAATCCAAATGAATAGAATTGATCCATTTATAGATTTTTTACCACAGTTAGATGTCCATGGTTATACGGAAGACATCGTTATGACTGTGGTTAATGATTTTATATATGAAAATTATCGATTAGGAAAAGAAAAAGTAGTTATCATTCATGGAAAAGGACAAGGAATACTAAAGAATAAGATTCATACTGATTTAAAACAAAATAAATATGTTAAAAATTTTAAGTTGTATTTTATGAATATCGGGGTTACAATAGTTGAATTGAAAGAGAGGGATAAATGATGTTTGCTGATGAAGTAGTTGTTAAAATTACTGCGGGAAAAGGTGGAGATGGTTGTACCTCTTTTAGACGTGAAAAATATGTTGAAATGGGTGGACCTAATGGTGGTAATGGTGGTAAAGGAGCCAGTATTATTTTTGAAGTAGATAAAGGCCTAAAAACATTAATTGATTTAAAAATGATGAAGATAATCAAAGGTAAAAAAGGTGCTAATGGAGAAGGTCAAAACAGAAATGGCGCTAATGCAGAAGATGTAATTATCAAAGTTCCAGCCGGTACAACGGTAACTAATATGGAAACCAATCAAGTAATTGCTGATTTAACAAGAGATGGTGAAAGTGTAATAGTTGCGCATGGTGGTCGTGGAGGACGTGGTAATCGTGCTTTTGCTACTCATGATAATCCTGCACCTCATATGAGTGAATTAGGAGAACCGGGAGAATTTGTTAAGATTAAATGCGAATTAAAGGTTTTAGCTGATGTTGGCCTTGTTGGACTTCCTAGTGTTGGTAAGAGTACTTTAATCAATATGATTAGTAATTGTAATGCTAAAATTGGCGCCTATCATTTTACTACTTTAAATCCTAATTTAGGAGTAGTTAATTTGAGTAATGGAGAAAGTTTTGTTATGGCGGACTTACCAGGACTTATTGAAGGTGCTAGTGAAGGTATTGGTCTAGGATTTAAATTTTTGCGTCATGCAATGCGTACGAAAGTTATTGCTCATGTAATTGACATGTCAGGTTCAGAAGGCAGAAATCCAATAGATGACTATGAAGTTATTCTAAATGAACTTAAGAATTATGATGAAAAATTATATAATAAGCCTTCTTTAGTTATTGCAAATAAAATGGATATAGATGGATCAAAAGATAACTTAAAACTATTTAAAGACAAATATCCTGATTTAGAAATATATGAGATAAGTGCTATTAATAATCAAGGACTAGATAAATTAATGGAAAGATTAAATGAATTAGTTAAGTCATTAGATGAAGTTAAATTATATGATACAAGTGATTTTTCTGATTCTCATGTACTATATAAATTCCATGATCAAAATCCATTTAAGATTGAAAGAAAAGATAATATATGGGTACTTTCCGGAGAAGAGATTGAAAAACTTTTCTATATGACTAGATTTACGGAAGATGAATCGATTGAAAGATTTGGTCGTAAACTTCGTGGAATGGGAGTGGAAGAAGCTTTAGAGAATATGGGAGCTAAACGAGGAGACGAAGTAAAGATTCTCGATTATATATTTATCTTTAAAGATTAGATAGTATTTGTAAAATGCAATATGATTTATTGCATTTTTTTAGTTGTTTTATTATAATTAATCTATGTGTTTAATACTTGATTGAGGTGTTTGTTATGGAAATATCGAAAAGTGACTTAGAACAAGAAAATATTAGATTAGCGGATACAATAAAAGAGACTAATAGACAAATTGATGCGTTTGGAATTAAATTAACCGATGATTCTAATGCGTTAAAAGATTTTCAAAAATTACGTTGGGAAATGGAACAAGAAATGGATAGTGGTGAGCGCTATTCATTTGTTTCTGATAATGACTTAAAGATATCTTTACTAAATGACCAAGCTAAACGTATGAGAAGATTATATAAGATTAAAGATAATCCTTATTTTGGATCTATTATTTTTAATGATGAACCAATTTATATTGGTATTACTTCATTAAAGAAAGATGATGATTATTTAGTGTGTGATTGGCGTGCTCCAATTTGTAGTTTATTCTATGATTATGGTGTAGGAAAAGCCGAATACAAGTCATTGAATGGAATTGAATCGGGCGAGATTACCAGAAAAAGACAATATAAGATTGAAAAAGGTAAATTAAAAAGTGTATTTGATACGGAAGTTAATATTGATGATGATTTATTACAAAGCGTCTTAGCACAAACTAGTAGCGATAAAATGAAGAATATCGTCAATACTATTCAAGAAGAACAAAATAAAGTTATTAGAGATGATCAAACAGCCAATATAATTGTTCAAGGTATTGCTGGTTCTGGTAAGACTTCTGTTGCTTTACATCGTGTAGCTTTCTTACTTTACAAACTAGAATATTTAACTAGTGGTAATGTTGTAATATTCTCCCCTAATAATGTATTTACTGAATATATAAGTGATGTATTACCTGACTTAGGTGAAGACAATACACTTCAAACAACTATGGCGGAATTTGCAAGTTCTTTTATTGTTGAGTATCAAAGGGTAGAAACATATAATTCATTCGTTGAAAGATTCTATAAGGGTGTAAGACAAGACAATGATTTAATTAAATTTAAATTGAGTGATGAGATTATTCCTCTAATGGAACAGTTCTGTGATTATTTTTCTAAAGCAGCAAGATTTATTAAATCTTTAGAATATAAAAATAAAACGGTTCCAATGAGTGACCTAAATGAACTATTACATGTTAGATATAGTAATAAGCCTTTATTTGAAAGAATCGATTTAATTGCAGAAAAGATTAATAATACGTATTTTAAGGGTGGTAAAAAAGATTTTATAAGTATTAAGAGTAATTTATTTAAGATAGCTAATTTTAAAAAAGATTATCGAGAAATATATAAATTCTTCTTTGATTCAATGATTTTTCAAGATAATTATAAATACGATTATCGACGTAATGAAAATGTTCGCAATTTAAGTCAAAAAGTAATGAATTATGAAGATTCGACAATATTTATCTATATGAAATGTCTATTAGAAGGATATCCATATCAAGTTGCTATGAGAGAAGTAGTAATAGATGAGGCACAAGATTATACTTATTTACAATATAAAATGTTTAAGAAAATATTTAAAAATGCTCATTTTACAATACTAGGAGATGTAAATCAAACAGTAAATCCATTCTATAAATATGATAATTTGAATAAACTATTAGAGATATTTAATAACGATAGTAAATATATTGAACTAAATAAGACTTATAGATCTAGTCCTGAAATTATTGAATATGCTAATTCTATTCTTAATTTAAATCATGTAAGTGCGATTAGAAAAAATGTTAATTTACCTGTATTAAAGCGACCAATGAGTGAACTTAAACATATTGGTAGAGATGTTCTATATTTAAAAAAGAAATATCGTAGTATAGCTATTATTACTAAGAGTATTGAAGAAGCTCGTATTATTGCTGAAGGATTAAAGCAAAATTATGATAAAGTAACATTAATTGAATCACATACAACAAGATTTAATAAACAACTTGTTGTAACTCCTTCTTATCAAGCAAAAGGATTGGAATTTGATTCCGTTATTGTCATTAATAATTTTTCAAATGATAAATATCTTTATTATGTAGCAGTAACAAGAGCTCAGCACGAACTTATTGTTTATGAATAGGTAAAAATATGTTATAATTAATGTGTGTAAAGGAGAGATTTTATGCCACCTATTGTTGGAGATATTTTACTTGTGTTACTTGGACTTGTAATTGGTGCTGTTATTGGATTCTTTGTAGCTAGAAAAGTTATGATGAATTACTTTAAGAAGAACCCACCAATTAATGAAAAAATGATTGAGACTTTAATGTCTAGTATGGGAAGAAAACCAAATAGTAAACAAGTTAAACAAGTTATGCAACAAATGAACAGAATGAAGTAGAGTTATGAAGATAGATTTATTTAAACTTAATAATTTAAATTATTTGGAAGTTGATAGTGATCTTGAATTTGATCATGATTTAATGACTTCAGCTGATATAAGAGACATTAAAGGAGCTCATGTATCGGGTAATATTTCTATTAATTATGATAATGAAGTAAGTACTGATTTAAGAGTAACGGGGACATTTATCTTACCTTGTGCAATAACTCTTGAAGATGTTCCTTATGATTTTGATATAAAAATAGAAGAAATATTAGGAAATTTTGAAGAATTTTATAATAAAAATAAAAATTCTCTTGATATTTTACCATTTATATGGGAAAATATTGTTTCGGAAGTCCCTATAAGGGTTGTTAAAGATGGGGCAAAGCCAACAGTAACTTGTGGTGAAGGTTGGGAATTAGTAAGTGATGATGAGTCACTAAGGAAGGAGTGATACTATGGCAGTTCCATTTAGAAGAACTAGTAAAACTAAAAAAAGAATGCGTCGTACTCATTTAAAGAAAGAATTACCAGGCGTAATAACTTGTCCAAAATGTGGTGCAGCAATTAAAGCTCATAGAGCATGTCCTGAGTGTGGAAATTACAAAGGTAAAGAAGTTATAAGCACTAAATCAGAAAATTAGTAAGAAATGTCACTTATGTGACTTTTTTTATTGGTAAATTTATTTACTTTAACTATTATTAATTGTATAATTTTTATAGGAAGGTAGATGATTATGAATAAAAATAAGCAAATTCTTAAGCATTGCCCGAATTTTTATAAAATAATGGATTTTGAGTTTTATGAAGATGATAAGTTATCATTGAAACTATTAGATGTCTATGAAGATTTTGTCTTCAAAGTAGAAATTGCTAATAAAAATCAAGTAGTAAAATTAGAACAATTAGATTTGATACTAGGTAAGTATATTGATGATTATTTCTTTCGTAAAGAATTAAGAACAGAAATGCAAAAGATAAGAGTAAGAAAGGGAGAAGATATATTAACTGCTATAGTTGATTGGATTATTAAAGTGTTTGATAACTATGAAGTTGGCTATACAAGAAATATATATTTTTCAAGGTGGATTTAATGGAAGAAGATTTTTATTTTGAGGAATCAAATCCTCGTAAATCGAAGATTATATTATTTATTCTATTTGTAGTTGTTGTTATTGGAGTATTATTATTTATTCTTTATCGCAATAGAACAACTATTAATGTAAAAAAAGTAGTTACATATGAAGCAGGAAGTAAATTAAATACTGATATACTTTATTATTTAAATAATAAAGTATCTAATTTAGATGATTATAGTATTTCTTTTGATGCGATGATTACTCGTTCTGATGTATTAGATACTGTAGGTGAATATGGTTATAAAGTAACATATAAAGGAGTATCTAAGAAAGGTAAGATAAAGGTAATAGATGAGTCTGCACCAGAAATAAGTACAACTAAACTAGTTATTGGTGTTGATGAAGACTTTATACCTGACGATGCTTTAACTAAATGTGAAGATTATAGTTTGCCTTGTCGTGTAGAACTAGTTAATAGTAAAGATGAAGATATATCTAAGGAGTCAGGTACGTATAAGGTTCCAATATATGTATATGATAATAATAAGAATAGAAAAAAAATTACTATTGATGTTGAAGTTAAAGAGAACTACAATAGTGAAGAACCAAAGATTAATGATATAAATCCTGATCATGTAAGTGTTGATTATATCAAATGGAATGGAGAATACTTAATTAAATTTGATAAAGCCATAAAAGAGAGTGATTTGGAAGAATATGATGATGCTATTAATGAGGTTTTAGATGGTGATTTACATAGATATATAGATCCAATGTATGCTAATAATGGGTTTACTCGTTCTGAATTTGTCTATGTATATAACAAATATAACTATGTTGTAGGTATAACTTATTATTTAAAATTAGATAATGGGTGTGAGTTCTTTTTAAATAAATAGTACGAATTATCGTACTATTTTTGTTTTTTTAAATTTGTCAAGTTGACTTAAATTTTTGAATAATCTACAATTATCATCAAGAGGAACTCCTCTTAAAGAAAGGATAAAATAAATTATATTTTATTTGTGATTATTATGATCAAAACAATTAAAGAATTAAAGGCATTAATAGATGAGGAAGTAAAGAATTGTGATTCTTTTGTTATTGTTCCTCATATAGGTACAGATTGTGATGCTTTAGCATCCGCTTTAGCTGTAACTTTGATAGCAAAAAAGTATGGACGTGATTATGTAATAGTAATGGATGATGAAAGAATAGAGAGCGTAGTAAATTCTATCATGTCGGAACTTCCTTCTGAAATTAAATTTATTAATTCTAGTGAATTAAATAAATATCTTAAAAATAAGAAAGCTCTATATTTTATTGTCGATACTAATAAGAAGGAATTAATTCCGATCAAAGATATTGAAAAGAAAGAAAATATTATTATAGTTGATCACCATGATTTAGGTGTAACTTCCATTGAAACTGAGAATAGATATATTGGTTTAGGAGTATCTAGTGCATCAGAGATAATGTATAGATTACTTGAAGATATGAGAATAAAGTTTGATTCTCATGTTCAAGGATCTGAACTTAATTTCAATATAGCAAATTATTTACTTGCTGGGATATTTTTAGATACGAGTAAATTTTCAAAGAATACTTTTTCAGGAACGATGAAGGTTGTTGGTAATCTAATGGTTAAGGGAGCTGATTTGGACTATGTAAATAATTTATTTATGGAAGATTTTGAATCAGATCAACTAGTACTTAATCTCGTTCGAAATCCTTATGTTAAGTTATTTAATATAGCTATAGCATTAAATTCTGAAGATCCAAAATTTATCTATGATAAAGAAGCTTTAGCAAAAGCTGCTGATTATCTAAATAAATTTAAATCAATAGATGCAGCTTTTAGTATTGGTTTAATTGATGAAAATACAACTTATGTAAGTGGTAGAAGTAAGGGGGACGTAAACATTGGTGAAATCATGAGCCAACTTGGTGGTGGTGGAAATGTTTCGGCCGGAGCTGCAAGAATTGAAAAATGTGATGATGTTTATCAAATAAAACTTAAGCTTGATGATGTAATCAGACCTGGTTATAAGTTTAATGAAATAGATCACGAAAAGATAAATTAATAGTCAATTTTTATTGACTTGAGTAAGCACTTTGTGTTATTATTAATGTGCTTACTTGAAATGGCGCTGTAGCTCAGTTGGCTAGAGCATCCGGTTCATACCCGGCAGGTCGAGAGTTCGAATCTCCCCGGCGCTACCAATTAATAATTACTCGAACATAATAGTTCGAGTTTTATAATGCAAAATTATTGATTATCTATTAAATTTATATTATTATAATCTATAGAATAGGTGATAGTGTGAAACTTATTGATAGAAATAATATAGAAGAGTTTTTAGAGTATTATCATAATTTTCATGATGCTACGATTGAAAGTGCTATATATGATTGTAGTAAAGCAACTGCTAAAGTTATAATTAAGACTTTTTGGGTAGGAGAGAATGAAATTCATAATGGTAAAGTAGTACCTAAGAATAAATTAATTAAAATAGTTTTTAATGATGTCGAAAAGATTAATATAAGAGAAATGTTTTCTTATGACTACATAATGGAAATATATTTTAAATTTATAACTTTAGATAATAAAGAATTTATGTGTTTTGCTGATAATGACACGAATCCAAACTTTTATTGTGTTTGTGAAAGTATGGAATATGATGAACTTAACTAATATATGTTAATTTATAATAATATTTGATATAATGTTTTAGGTAAGGATTGGTTTTTTTATGACAACAATGAATTTACGAACTGGAGAAGAAAATGGCTCTTTAATTATTACGTGTAATTCTTATACGGATAGAAATGCTTTAAGAAGATTTCTAACTAGTAAAATTGAAAATATTGATGAGATATTTGATGATGTATTTGTTTTTTCTTTTAAAAGAGAATTTGAAATAATTGTTAATGATTATGAAGGTATAAAATTAATGGTTCTTCAGAATGAATCAAGTGAATATGAGTATTATTTGTTTGATGATCAAGTTAGATGGTTAAAAGTCCATGGAACTAATATTATATTCAAGTCTAGTGATATTATTATTACTAATGATTCATTAGATAATGAAAGTAATACAAGACTATTGATTAATTTTATAAATTATCTTGGTGAACTAAAAGATGTGATACCTTTTAATTTTGAACCAAATTTATTATGTACAAGTTTGCGTATATTTAATGATAAATATAGTAAAATAATTATAGAAGATGATGATATTATCTTAACACTTCCCAATTTTTATCGAGAGACTTTACATAAGTTATCTTTGAATATAGTATCTAAAAAGGATCTTAAAGTTATTGGTTCTATTGATTGTTTATTTAATGATATTGGATTAGATAATTTTAATTATCGTGGTAATGTTACAATAAATATGTATTCTGAAGATAATAATGAATATGGAATAAAAGCTTTAAGATTATTTAAGACTTATGTGGGATTAAGTGAAGAAGAAGTAAATAAAGATATTTTTATAGCTTGCAAGCAGGAGGATAAAGATACTTTAGAAATAGCTGTGAGTGGTGGAGGAACTTTATATTATGATGGTGAAGTACCTAAAAGTGATCCATTAAATTTTATTGGTAAAGTTAAAAGTGTTAAAGTATATAGAATAGGGGTTAACAATGAATAAAAAAATAGAAGAATATGCTGAATTATTATTAAAATGTGTAAAATTAGAAGATAAAAAGTATCTATTTGTTGAGATTCCTTGTTATCTTGAAGAGTTTATAGAAATATTAAAAGAAAAAACTAAAAAATATAACTTAATCGAAGCACATTTTGAGATAATTGATCCATATAAAAAACATGAACTATTAGTTACATTAGACCAAGAAAATATATATAAACATCCAATGTTTGATAAATCAATATTTAATAAATATGCTAAATTAGATGCGGCATTCTTATTTATTCAAAGTATGATACCAGGCTTAATGGATGATGTTGATTCTAATATTCTTAAAAATACTTCTCTACATATGAGAAAGACTCAGAAATATTTTAGAGACCTTTATGAGGCTGATAAGCTTAATTGGTGTATTGCTGCTGTACCAAACGAATTATGGGCTTCTAACGGGCTAAAAATGACCAATGAAGAGTTATGGAATAAGATATTTGATATTTGTTTAGTTAATGGAGATTTTACTTCTTATGATAAATGGGTAGAAAAGATCAATAATATGATGAAGATAGCAGATAATCTAAATAATTATAATTTTGAATATTTAAAATATACTAATAGTTTAGGTACTGATTTGAGTGTTTATTTGCCTAAAGGACATATGTGGAAGACCGGATTTGGTTCGCATGGTGAAATATGTAATTTACCTACGGAAGAAATATTTACCTCTCCTGATTATAAGAAGACAGAAGGTATCGTATATTCTTCAAAACCTTTATATTACAATAATGTTCTAATTGATAATTTCTCATTAACTTTTAAAAATGGAAAAGTAGTTGAATATCATGCTGAAAAAGGTGAGGATTTATTAAAAACGATTATTGAAACGGATGAAAATTCTTGCTATTTAGGGGAATGCGCTCTTGTATCTTATGATTCACCAATTAATAATACAGGAATAATATTCAATGAGACTTTATTTGATGAAAATGCTTCTTGTCACTTAGCGTTAGGTAGAGGGTTCATCGAATGTATTTCCAATGAAGATTTATCTGATGAAGAATTAAAAAATAGAGGAGTAAATGTATCTAATACGCATGTTGACTTTATGATTGGCACTAATGATTTAAAAATTGTAGGTATAACTGATGAAAAAGAAGAAATAACAATAATGGAAAATGGTAACTTAATAATTTAAGTTACTTTTTTTATTAATTTGATTTATTTTATTATTTATAATATAATTATGGTGTAGAAAGGGAGATAATTATGCCTTATGGTTCTGAAATGAATTTTTATAAAATTGATGATCAAAATTATGTTTTTTCAGTCAGAGCAAGCATAAATGGCGCAATTAGGTATTATAGTATGACGATTGATGCTGAGAATAATTGTGTAGTTAAACGTATACAAAACGCTTTAGCTTTTATAACAAAACATCAATTACCTAAAATTTCTGAATTTACGCCAGACTATGCTAAAGTTATAACATCTCTTATTAGTTATTGTGATTACCAAGAAGAAAGGGTAGTTCGTTCAAGTAAAAGCAGAAGGGCTATCGATTATTCGAGATTACCACAATATAATAAAGGTCTTGCAACAGTTAATTCATCAAGACAACTTGAAGAAAATAGACAAGAAAGCGAAGATAGTTCTTTCTATGAGTTAGATTCTGAGGATTGTCTATTCATTTCTAATGGAATTCAAACTAATAATATCGTTAATAGTTTTAGATTAAAATAAAAATATCAGATTATTCTGATATTTTTTTAATGCAAACTTGGTCCATCTTGTGCTTCGACGTCTTCGATATTTTCATATTCTAGTGGATCTGATAAATTATTGGCGTCTTTAAACATATCTTTTAAAGTAGCGCTTAATATTTCATAGTATTTTTTATTATAGATATCTTCAATAATATCTATTTGTTTGAATGTATTATCTTTAAGATTGTATAAGTAATAGAATTCATCTTCAAATTCAAAGAAACTTGGAATATGGAATATTAATTCATATTCTCCTGATACTTCGTTATAAATACAATAAGTTCTAATTCTTATTAATGTTGGATTATACTTTGTTGAAAAATTAGGAACTTGGCTTGTATTATATATCGTTATTTCAGGAAATATATTTGGTAGTACTTTATTAATAGTAGCTATTTGCTCACTATAGGACATCTTATTAAAACTAGTTATCGAATCACTAGTATTGAAGATAAGAGGGAACATAACTTTAAATTTATTATTGATATAGTCTGATCTTACATAAGGAATTCCATTGACTAATTCAATATTTTTCTCAAATACGACAAGATCTGGTAAGAAGTGTTCACATATCTTAGTATGTAGTCTTCTAATATTTTTAATTTGTTCACTAGAAGATATATTTCCATTAGAATATTCTTTTCTTAATAGTCTTATTGTATTAACATAAGTATCTATTTGATCTAGTAAATCTAGATTATCATCATAACTCTTATAAGGACATTTAAGGATCATTTTTTGCTTTTTACGCCATTCTTTAAAATTAAAATTATCACTTACTTCAATAATATTACGATGTTCTTCTCCGTATGTTTCAATTAAATCATCCTCTAGCATAGCACATATTTTAAGTAACCAATCTTCATAGTTATTAAATTTATATAATGGTGTATTTATTCCTAAAGATGCTTTAAGAGCATATTCAGTTTGAATACATACATTTCTAATTAATTGTTCAGGATATATAGTAAATATTGTCTTATTATCTAGTGATGTTATGTTACTTTCATTGCCATTTCCATCTATAACAGAAAATAGGGCATTATACATTTTTGAATTGATAGTATATAAGTTATAATACCATGCATTATCTTTCATGGATCTTCTTATTGTTGTGAGTGCTTTATCATTATAACTTTGTTTAAATTTCTTACCGTCAGGATAATATGTATTAATATATCCAATCTTTTTATCTATTTCTTCTAACTCATTATGAGAAAGAACAGTAAAATCTAATTTTTCTCCTTGATATAATTGATCTCCTCTTGCATTATAATAATCTAATTTTGTTGCAAAGTGTTCAGTTGCAAAACCATTTTTAATATTAAATAAATCAGAAGCAAGTACGAGAGAATAATGTGTATTATTAATATCTACTGATAAACGCCAATGATAGGTCTTTTTATTACTTGTTTGAGTTAATGGAGCATATGAATAACTTTTTATTAGATGTGATGGAATATTTAATCGAGAATATATCTCTTGTAATAGAATACCGGCGGAACGACAAATAACTCGATACCATTCATCATTTTCATAAATTGATTCTAGAGTTACATTATTGATTTTTGTCATTTCTTCTTCTGATAGGGCATTCTTTTGAAGCTTATTTGATTGAGTAAAGAAAAACTCCGTATTTTTCTCGATAATTTTACCGACTTCTATATAGACAAAACGAACTATTTCTAATTGATTCCAAGAAGGATCAATATTATTAATAATTTTTTGTATTTCATTTTCTAGATTCATGTTATCCATCCATTCTATATAAATTTTAACATAATTATTAAAGTAGTACAATTAAGTATTAGTAATACTTGTCTATAAATAGAAAAAGGTATATAATTTTATTGAGGTGAAATTATGAAAAAATTTATGTTATTACTTATTATTCCTATTTTATTGTGTGGATGTCAAAAGAAAGATAATATTAGTGATGAAAATAAGACTACAACTACTACAACTAGTACTACAACTAGTACAACAACTAGTGCAACAAGTACAAGTACTACTGCAACAGCTAAGCCTAAAAACACCACTGTAAAGCCAACTAGAAATATGTCTACGATAAAGGCTGAAGATAATCATATTTATAAAAGTGTTAAGACTGGTGTAGAACACAAATACTCTTATATCTATAATGATGAAGCTACTTGTAGAAAACGTGCTGATGCTGATGCTTTTGATACTGTAAATAAGATACGCCCTTATGTTGTATTTGGATGTGAAGAAGTACAAGCGAAAAATGGCAAAAAGTATTGGGGAGCATTCTTTTACGAACAAGCAGATGAAGACTCAATATTCTATTATTAAAAAATTAGCATATAATGTATAAAAAGGCTTGAAAATAAGCCTTTTTTTTGATATATTATTATCGGTTTTGTACCAAATAAACACAAGTATTGTTCTCATTATCCCGTGGCCATTTGGTTGGTAATGAGTAGATATTTGGAAGTATAACAAAAGGAGAGTGAATTTAATGGCAGTAGTAAGTATGAGTTATTTACTAGAAGCTGGTGTTCATTTTGGACATCAAACTAAGAGATGGAATCCTAAAATGAAGGAATACATCTTTACAGCAAGAGATGATATTTATATTATCGATCTTGAAAAAACAGTAGCTTGCATTGAAAAAGCTTATGAAGAAATTAAGAAGATAGCTGAGAATGGTGGATCTTTCTTATTCGTTGGAACTAAGAAGCAAGCTGTTGAAGCATCAATTGAAGAAGCTACAAGAAGTGAGTCTTTCTATGTAACTGAAAGATGGTTAGGAGGAACATTAACTAACTTCAGAACTATCAGAAGAAGAATTAGAAGACTAGATGAAATCGAAAATATGGAAAAAGATGGTATGTTCGATGCATTACCTAAGAAAGAAGTAATTGCTTTAAGAAAAGAGTACGACAAGTTAAACAAAGTTTTATGTGGTATTCGTGCAATGGATAAACTTCCTAATGCATTAATTATCGTTGATCCTAAGAAAGAAATAAATGCAATTAGAGAAGCAAGAAAGTTAAATATTCCAGTATTTGGTCTTGTTGATACTAACTGTGATCCAGATGATGTTGATTATGTAATTCCTGGTAATGACGATGCTGTTAGATCAGTAAAAGTTGTTTTAGGTGTATTAACTAATGCTATCTGTGAAGCTAAAGGTTTAGAGGTTGTAGATTATATAACTGAAGAAGAAAAACCTAGTAAGAAAGATCATGAAACTAAGAAAGAAGCTAGCTTTGAAGAAAGTTTAGAAAAGTCTTCTAAGAAAGCTGAAGAAAAAGTAGTTGAAGAAGAAGTTGAAGAAACTACTACTGAATCTACTGATTTAAATGGAATGACTGTAGCTGACTTAAGAGCTATGGCTAAGAGTGCAGGGGTAAAAGGTTATTCTACAATGAAAAAAGATGAATTAATTTCATTATTAAGTTAGGATGGTTTTTATGATAAGCGCAAAAGATGTTAATGAACTAAGAAGTAAAACTGGTGCAGGTATGATGGACTGCAAAAAAGCTTTAACTGAATGCAATGGTGACATGGATGCTGCTATTGATTGGTTAAGAGAAAAGGGTATTGCTAAAGCTGCTAAAAAGGCTGATAGAATTGCTGCTGAAGGTTTAGCTAATATCTATACTGAAGGTAATAAAGCTGTTATTATTGAAGTAAATTGTGAAACAGATTTCGTTACTAAAAATGCTGAATTTGTTGAAATGATTGATAAAATCGGAGCATCTATTTTAAATAGTGATGCTAAGACTTTAGAGAGTGTTAATGCTCTTCCTTGTGAAGGTGTAACAGTTGCTGATTATGTTGTTTCTAAGACTGCTAAGATTGGAGAAAAATTATCTTTAAGAAGAGCAGAATTAGTTACTAAGACTGATTCAGAAAATTTTGGTTGTTACTTACATATGGGTGGTAAAATTGCTGTTCTTGTTGTAGTTGAAGGAGCAAATGAAGATGTTGCTAAAGATGTAGCTATGCAAGGTGCTGCAATGAGACCTGAATATGTTAGAAAAGAAGATGTTCCTACTGAAGTAATTGAAAAAGAAAAAGAAATTCTAAAGGAACAAGCTATTAATGAAGGAAAACAACCTGATATAGCTGAAAAGATGGTTATGGGACGTATTAATAAGTTCTACAAGGAAAATTGTTTAATACATCAAGAGTTCGTTAAAGACGGAGATATCGATGTTGAAACTTATGTTAAGAACAATGGTGGAGAAGTTAAGAGTATGATCCGTTATGAAGTAGGCGAAGGTATGGAAAAGAGAAACGAAAACTTTGCTGAAGAAGTAGCTAAACAAATTAATGGTTAATTTAAAAGTCGTCTTATAAAAGACGATTTTTTTATGCATAAATATATAAAAAAGATGAGATTATTCAATCTCATCTTCATTATTATTTATTAATGAATCTATTATTGCTTCATCTACAGCGTCGTAGTCATCTTTAATTATTTCATCAATTTTTTTATTACTATCTGAATCATCTAAGTCATCTAGATCTAAATCAAGAAATTCTTCTTCATCGATTTCTTTATCTAAATCATTTAAATCGATACTATCTAAATCATCTAGAACTTCATCGACTTCTTTATCAGTTAATTTCTTAATACTTTCATTAACTTCATCGGTTGGTTCTTCTACTTCTTCTTTTGGATTAGTAATATCATCTAGTAGGCTATCTAAATCATCAATATCTTCTAGATTATCAAATTCATTATCATCTAAAGTGTCTTCAGTTTCTTCTTTAGGGTCTTTAGATTCTTCATCAATAATAGTTTCTATTTCATTATCTTTATCATCGATTTCTTCGATTACTTCTTCTTCTGAAGTTTCAGGAACATCATTTTCGATTACAAGATTTTCTATTTCATCTTCATCATCTTTGATATCAATAATGTCTTCTTCTAGGGTATCACTAGGAGTATTTATTATTTCTTCGATGTCTTCTTCTTCATCGGGTAACTCAGTAATATTTAAATCGTCTTCTGTTATCCCGCCTGTTAATTCGATACTAGAAGGGGAGATATCACTTTCTGCTTCTAAATCATCATCAATAATATTAATTTCGTCTTCATCAGTATCAATTTCTACAATTTCTGGTTCTTCAGGAGTTTCGATGTCTTCTGTAAGTATCTCTGTATTATCATTATCTTCTTCAACATCTTCAACTATTATAGGTTCTTCTTCTATTTCATCCTCAGTTTCTTCAATAGGTTCTTCTTGAACTTCTATTTCTTCTTTGGCTTTCTTTTTCTTCTTTTTAAATTTACTAAATATAGATTTATCAGTATCTTCTTCATCTTTTGCTGCTACTTGTAATCCAGCAAGTAATTCTGGAGTAATATTGATATTAATTGGTCCATTTAGTGTTTGTGGAGTTCCAACATTAGTCATTGTAGCAGCTTCTATTTGATCATTTAATCCTAATTCAGTTCCTTTTCCTAAATCATCATCTAAATCTATTAGTTTTAATATTTCTTCAAACGAAGTTTTTCCTTCGAGCACTTTTTCTAAACCATCTTGTAACATTGTTTCAGTACCATTTTCCCCATATACTAGAGATCTTAATACTTGTTTGTTAGCACCTTTTATTATGGCATCTTTAATACTTTGATTTAATAATAGTACTTCTTGAATAGCTATACGACCACGATATCCTTTAGAACATTCTGGACATCCAACTGGTTCATATATTTCTTCGACATCTTTATTTAATAGTTTCTTAAATAATTCTTTTTCGTAATCATTAGTAGGTCTTAGTTTTTTACATTTATCACATAGACGTCTTGATAATTTTTGAGAAACAATACCAGATAGGGCAGAACCTAATAGGTATCTCTCAACATTCATATCTGTTAAACGTTCAATTGTATTTAGTGAGTTATTTGTATGTATTGTAGATAATACTAAGTGACCTGTAATACTTGCTCTTACGGCAATTTTAGCTGTTTCTTCATCACGTATTTCACCGATCATGATAACATCAGGGTCTTGACGTAAGATAGATCTTAATACTGTTGCAAAGTCTAATCCAATATCAGAAACAGTTTGCACTTGGTTGATACCACCAATATTCATTTCTATTGGGTCTTCAACTGTAATTATATTTGTATCT
>CAZKFB010000022.1:0-19963 GCA_964551965.1 uncultured Muribaculaceae bacterium | reverse complement strand
AAGCCCGATAATATCTTCGATAAGTTACTTCTTTCATCGTATGATAATCATCATTCATATCAACTGATACTTTATATTTTCGATAATCATTCTTTGAAGGAACACCATTTTTATATACGACCATTCCCGATACAGCTGCATCCCCAAATAAATTTGAGTTATCGAAAGAATCAATTCGATTAATTTTAATGCCTAGTAGACTCTCTAACTCTTCATTAGCACCACTAGTACGCATTATCTCATTATTAATAGTTTCAAAATTATTATTTAAATTAATAGTTGCATTCTCTTTAGCCATCTTAAGTAACTTATTCTTTGGCCCCCTCGATACATAGATGAAATCTGTACCAACAGCTTGACTTAATAATTCTTGATTTAATTCTTCCGGAACTATTATTTCTTTAGGAACTTCATTCTTTTGATAGAAAAGAGCTATATAAGATTCAACGGTCTCAATTATATCATCATTCATAACCATTATCTTATTCTTACCACCAACTAATTTGCCATTTCTTATGAAGAATATCTCAATAGATAAGAAACCATTAATTTCTACATAATTGATAACATCACGATTTACATAATCATGTAAGTCAATCTTTTGTTTTTCCATTACAACTTTAATATAATCGAGTTCTCCTTTTAATTCCATTGCAACTTCATAATTCAAATTCTCTGAATGATACTCAATCATTTCATTAAGTTTATTAATTATTATTTTTTCATTACCACCAAGAAAACTAGTAATCTCATTTTCCATTTTATCTAAAGTGTCTTTATCTATTTTCTTAACACAATAACCTAAACATTCATGAATATGATAATAAAGACACACTTCTTTTGGGCAACCATTACATTTCTTTAAAGGATATAACCTATTTAATAAATTAACTATTCTTCTAGCCGCATAAGCATTTACATAAGGGCCAAATAGATGTCTATCTTTCTTTCTCTTAACATTTAGATATCTTACTACTTTTAAAGTAGGATAAGGTGATCTTGAATACTCAATATAAGGATAACTCTTATCATCTCTAAGTAATATATTGTATTTAGGATCATACTTTTTAATTAAATTTATTTCTAATATAAAAGACTCTAGTTCATTATTAGTTACAATATATTCAAAATCAGCTATTTCAGAAACTAATACTTTAGTTTTACCAGTAACTCTACCAGTAAAGTATGAACTTAAACGATTTTTTAAATCTTTTGCTTTCCCAACATAGATGATAACACCATCTTTATCTTTCATTTGATAACTTCCTGGAAGATGTGGAACAAGGCTAAGTTTTTCCTTAAACATAAGTACTCCTCCTACTTGATTATTATACACTAAAATAGATTAATTTAAAAATATATGTTATAATTTTAACACGATTTGAGGTAATTCTATGAAACTATTAAATACCATTACTGAAGAAGTAAAAAAATCTAAATTTATTGGATATATGTATGAAGTTGAATCTATAGAAGAAGTAGAAACTATACTTATGCAAATAAAAGAAGAACATAAGAAAGCTCGACATATACCTTATGCTTATAAATTAACTAATTCAGCTAAAAAAACCGATGACAAAGAGCCTAAAAATACAGCCGGTATGCCAATATATACTTGTCTAGAGAGAAATAATCTAGATAATACATTAATATTAATAGTTAGATATTTCGGAGGCACTAAACTAGGAGTTGGCCTTCTTACAAGAACTTATGCAAATGTTGCCAATAACCTAATTAAAACAGTAATAAAATAGTAATTAATAAATATATTTTACTAGGTGAAACTATGAAAAAATATATTAATATTGCTTTAATTCCTTTAATTTCTATTCTTACATGCAGTATTATCTTTAGTGTCATTAATCTATTTGAAATATCAATACATCCAGCAATATACTTAATTATCATGATTCTTATATCTCTTACTATAGGTTACTTAACCGGAATGAAATGTAAAGATAAAGGATATCTAAAAGGATTAATAGTTGGTGGTATATTTATAGCAATCATGTTTTTAATATCAATAATTATAACTAGAGATATTAAAATATATACTCTACTATATTATTTAATAATACTTATATCAACAACACTAGCCGCTATGATAGGTGTAAATAAAAAAAATTAGAATTGTGTATTCTAATTTTTATTTGTTCTTGGAATCAATTACTATTGTAATTGGCCCATCATTTAAGATATTTACTTCCATTTCAGCGCCAAATACGCCAGGAAGTGTATGAACTGATTCGTTTAATCTTCTATTAAATTCCTCATATAATTTGATTGCTTCATCACCCTTCATAGCATTAATATAACTTGGTCTATTGCCATCTTTAGTTGATGCTTGAAGAGTAAATTGACTAATCGAAAGAATCTCTCCTCCAACATCTAATATGGATTTATTCATAACTCCATTTTCATCATCAAATATTCTTAAATTTAATACTTTTTTTACGATATATTCTAAATCGCTCATATCATCATCAACGGCAATACCAAGTAATAATACAAGGCCTGAATTAATTTCATTAACTAATTTGTTATTAACTGATACACTAGAGTGCTTACTTCTCTGTACAACTACTTTCATTAATACCTCTTAACACTTTCTACAAAACTTAGGTTTTCTAAATCACTTATAAATAAATCTAGAGAATTCTTACTTTGTACTTTAACTACTAAATCATAATAAGTATCACTATTTCTATTTACTTCATTTATACCACTTACAGCAACACTACGCATAGTAGCTGCTGTTACAATATCTAAGACATTATTATTTAATCCATTAGTTAAAACAGATAAACGACATATATATTTAGTATTTTCACGATTAGTATTAGGATTCCATTCAACATCAATAAGACGATTTACTACTCCCGATAAGTTAGAACAATCTGCTTTATGAACCGTTATACCTTGACCTTTAGTTATATAACCAACTATCTTATCACCAAATACTGGTTTACAACAAGAAGCTAAATTAACTAATATATCATCACAACCTGATACAATAACATCATTTTTATAATTAATCTTATTATTTTGGTTATTATTTACTTTATCTAATAATAAATCTTGAATATCATTTTTATTTTCAAATAATAAATTAACGACATAGAAAGGGGTATATCTTAAAGAACCAATATTTAGGTATACTTCATCCAAAGAAGACACTTTTAAGTCTTTAATTAATTTGTCAATTTTATCTTGCTCATAAGCTAAAGCAAAACTAATTTTTTCTCTTCGAAGTTCACGTTCAAATAATTCCTTACCTCTAGCAATATATTCTTCGCGGTCTTTTTTTGAAAAATATGCTTTAATCTTTGTTTTGGCTGCCGTTGTCTTGGCAATATTTATCCAATCTTTATTAGGTGTACTATTTTGATTAGTCATAATTTTAACAACATCATTATCTTGTAGTACATAATCTAAAGTAACCATATTATCATTAACTATAGCACCAACAGTCGTATCTCCTACTCGGGAGTGAATACGATATGCAAAATCTATTGGTGTAGAACCAAAAGGAAGTTCAACGACATCCCCTTTAGGTGTAAATACATAGATTGAATCAGATAATAATTCACTAGATACATTATCCATAAAGTCATCATCATTTGTTATTTCATCAGAGTTAGCTTCAATAATATTTCTAAACATTTGAAGTTTTTGTTCCATGACATTTTGAATATTCTTGCTTGATTTTTCTTTATAAGACCAATGACTAGCAACACCATGTTCTGCTATCTCATCCATTTCTCTAGTTCTTACTTGAACCTCAATAGGAAGTCCATTAGGGCCAAATACACCAGTATGAAGTGATTGATAAGAATTTCCTTTAGGCATGGCAATATAGTCCTTAAAACGCTTAGGAATAGGTCTAAATAAAGAATGAATAATACCGATTATTAAATAACAATCAGATTCTTCTTCACATATTATACGAATACCCATAATATCATATATTTTACTCCAAACATGACCATTACTTAATTTATTATGTAAAGATGCAACCGACTTAACACGTCCCTTCATCTTGTACTCAATATTTTGATCATTTAAAGAATCATTTATCTCATTCATCACATCATTTAATACACCTTCAAGTTCAACTCTCGGCGCTGGTAACTCAGATTCTATTTCTTCATATATTTCCGGTTTTAAATATCTAAAACTTAAATCTTCTAATTCTTCTTTTAATTCATTAATTCCAAGTCGTGCCGCAATAGGAACTAAGACATTCCAAGTTTCTAAAGCTTTCTGTTTTTGTTTCTCTTTTGATAAACCTTCATTAGTTCTAAGATTATGAACTCTTCCTGCTAATTTTAAAATAATTACCCTAACATCTTCCGATAAAGCAACAAGTACTTTTCTTAAATATACCGAAGAAGATTCGGAATAATCCGTCAAATGGAGACGATTGACATTAGTAAGCGAATTAACGATACTTTTTACATCAGTGCCAAATTTCTCTTCTATCTCATCTAGATTCGAAGAACCATGATCAATTGTCTCATGAATCAAAGCACATACAACTGTCGTTGCATCAACATTTAAATTAGCGACGATTATAGCAACATTTAATGGATGACTTATATATTCATCTCCATTTTTTCTCTTCATTCCCTTATGTTGCTCACACGCAAATTCATAAGCTTTATTTATTTCATCAATTTCTGCTTTTGAATATCTATTGTCAATACAAATATCCATTAATTTAGAAAACAATTCTTCCATAAAATCACTCTATTCGTTATTATTTATTTTTTCGATTACATAATTCGCATATGATTTATCATTAGTATTCAATATATCATCAACCATCGAAGCTAATGTTAAATTTTTGGCATTCTTCCAATTATATTCTTTGTTATAATTCCATATGTCTATTTCTTTAACGATTTTAATACCATTAAGCATTAACTCATGTCTTTTAGTACGTAAAGCAGGAAGAACTTTCTTATATAATTCAGTTTGTGAGTTTATTGTTTTTTCCATTTTATCACCTTTAATTAAATGCAACTCTCTATCATATATATATTATATAACAATTTTAATTAGAGTAAAAGGAGATTAAATGAAAAATATATTTTTAAAATCAACTATTATACTAATAATAGGAACATTCATTACCAAAATAATCGGTTTTTTCATTAAGATAGTTGCAACAAGAATACTTGCTGATAGCTATTATATATATGCTTTAATAATGCCCACTTATTCTCTTCTTATCACGATAACTCAACTTGGTTTACCAAACGCTATATCATCTATTGTATCAAGATCAAAATATAAAAGTATTCATGTATTATCAAGTATTATTCCTATATCTTTAATTTTCAATATATTTATAATGGCAATAGTAATTGTATTTGCTGATAATTTAGCTAATGATTTACTAAAAAATCCCAATACATACTACCCCATCATTGCCCTAACTTCTATCCTTCCATTTACATGTATATCAGGAATAATTAAAGGATATTTCTTTGGTAAACAAAATATGTTTCCCAATGCTCTAAGTAATATCATTGAACAATTTGTTAGATTATTACTAACTATTCTAATCGTACCTATATTTGTTAAATTAAATCCTATACTTGCCGTATGTGTCTATATATTAACTAATGCCATAACTGAAATAGTACAAATATTTATCTATCTTTTATTCATGCCTAATAAAACAACAATTAAACTAAAAGATCTAAAACCACAAATCCCAATATTAAATGAAATATTAAGTATAAGTATACCTACATTAACCGGACGAATATTTGCCAATATCTGCTATTTTTTAGAACCTATTATTCTAACCAATATACTATTATTTGTGGGATACTCTAGTGAATACATAACTCGAGAATATGGAATATATAATGCTTATGTTATTCCAATGCTTACAATGTTCTCTTTCTTTTGTATTGCCTTAAATACAACATTAGTTCCGGAGATTTCTAAGAATTATAATCATAAAGATATAGTTAAAAGAAAACTAAGAATAGCATTATTAATATCATTAACACTCGGTATAATAACATCAATTATAACTTATACTTTCGGGGATATTCTCCTTAAACTTATTTATAACACAAATAATGGTCAAGAATACTTACGTATATTATCAATATTCTTCTTTGCCTTTTACTTAGAAGGTCCACTAAACAGTACATTAATAGCCTTAGAATTATCAGATTACTCCATGAAAGTTACTATTTCTACTTGTATAATAAAACTTATTATCTTAAGTATTTTTAGTTTTACAAGTATTGGTATTTATGGATTAATCATATCCGAAATTGTAGATATATATTTAGTAGTATATTTAAGCTCTAAAAAACTCCGAACGCTTGGCTATCTATAAAAAAAGAAGTTATCCTTGTTTGATAACTTCTAATGCTGCTTTCATCTTAAGATCGTATTCAACCATTTCTTCGCCACCTATAGCACTTAAGAATTCATCTTCCTTCATGTTATATTGTTCAGAAACATTTTTAATTTCTTCTTTAATACTTTCTTTAGTTACAGTAATCTTCTCAACTTTGATAATTTCTTCTAATAGATATCTAGTTTTAATTCTCGCAATTGCTTGAGGTTTTAACATTGTTTTGAAGTCTTCTAGTTTTCCACCAGTTAAACTTAAATATTGTTCTAATGTTACACCTTGCATAGATAATTCTTGCTCATATTGTCTCATCATTCTATCTACTTCAGCATCAATAATTTCATTATTGATATCAACTGTCATATTATCTGTAGCTTTATGTAATAGTTCATCTAAGTATTTATCTTCAGCTTCATGTTCTTTTTGATGAGTTAATTCATCTTTAACATGAGACTTAAGTGTTTCAATATCTTTAACACCTTCAATACCTAAATCTTCAAAGAAATCTTTATTAATTTCAGGTTTTACTCTTTCTTTAATTTCTCTAACAGTAACAGTAAAAGTTACTTTTTTACCTTTTAAATCTTTAACATAATCATCAGGGAAAGTTAAATCTAATTCTTTAGTTTCATTAGCTTTCATTCCAATTAATCCTTCTTCAAAACCAGGAATAAAAGTATGGCTTCCAATTTCTAATGGATAGTTAGCTCCACTTCCACCATCTAACTTCTTGCCATCAACAACACCTTCAAAGTCAATTACAGCAGTATTACCTTCACTAACTTCACCATTTTCTTTGATAACAACTTCTGCCATATGTTCTCTTATATGTTCTATTTCATGTTCAACTTCTTCATCAGTTACTTTAACCTTTTCGCGTTTTACACCTAATTTTTTATATTCTCCAAGCTTTACTTCGGGTTTAGATATAAAAGTAAATTTAACCTTACATGATTTAGCAT
Source organism: uncultured Muribaculaceae bacterium (assembly GCA_964551965.1). GTDB lineage: Bacteria > Bacillota_I > Bacilli_A > RF39 > UBA660 > CAG-582. The sequence goes on along the minus strand of CAZKFB010000022.1, from coordinate 12,616 downwards.
CAACATGTTCAATAGAAACATTAGGTTCACATACTAATTCAACTTTAGCTTCATCTAAAGCATCTTTATATTTAGTTTGGATTACTTCATCACAAGCATCCATAAATAATGCTTCAATTCCAACTTTTTTAATATAGATATCTTTAGGTACAGAACCTTTTCTAAATCCATCTACTTTAATATCTTTTTTCTTTTTTGTGAAGGCTTTATCTAGGAAAGTTTCCCATTCTTTACCTTTAACTTCAATTTCTACTTCTTTAACATTTTTCATATATTTTCCCTCTCTTTTTAATACTAGTTGTATTATATATTAATATTTACCTTAAATCAAGGAACAATTGCCTATTTTTAAGTAAATATACATTACATACTTCTTCCTTTCTCGATATTATAATTTAATCGGTTTTTATAATTAATTATAGCTAACTTTTCTCGAACTTGAGCATCTAAAAATGTTAGTTTATGAATATAATCTTTATATTCTTGATTACTCAAGAATTTTTTATATTGCAAATCGACAACAGATTTTAATCGAGCAATTTCATCAAGTAATATTTCAAAATCTCCTTCATCTGATTCATCATCATCTTGATATAGGAATTTTAGTATTATTGAACTTAATTTTGTAAATTTTTTTTCAAACTTTTTCGTTAGGACATGTTCAATCATTTCTGGTTTATAAATAGTTACTGAATTAACTTTAATATATGGCTTTTCACCATTATTTTTAGGACGAAATTTATAACCTTCAAGATCATATTCCATATATATAATCTCCCCAGTACTTGCATCTTTCTTAATCAAATAACTACTCATATAAACACCTCCTAACTTTTTAAGTCTGGTCTAACCTCATTGGTTTTTAAATTAGCTTGTCTTTCTCGCCACTCAGCAATTTTTTTATGATCCCCCGATACAAGAACGTCAGGTACTAACAATCCTCTAAAATCTCTCGGTTTTGTGTAATTTGGATAATCCAAAACTTTAGGATCACTGAAGGAATCATTTAAGTGGCTTTCTTCATTTATAACTCCCGGTATTAAACGAGTTACAGCATCAACAACAACCATTGCTGGTATCTCACCACCCGTTAGTACATAATCTCCAATCGATAATTCCATATCGACAACACTTTTAACTCTTTCATCAAACCCCTCATAGTGTCCGCATATTAGAATCAAATGTTTAACTTTACTCAAATCATATGCTGTACTTTCCTTAAAAGGAATACCCGAAGGAGTAAGTAAGACAACTAGAGAGTCATCAGTCTTAATGTCATTTACACAATCAATTATTGGTTGGCACATAAGAAGCATCCCAGCTCCTCCACCAAATGGGGTATCATCAACCTTTTTATGAGGATCTAGAGAATAATCACGAAAATTATAATAGTCAATAGTAACTAAATTAGTATCTATTGCTCTTTTTATTATCGAATCACTAAAAACCGAATCAAACATTCCGGGGAATAGAGATACTATACTTATTCTCATAATATTAACTCCTTTGCTTCATCTATTAAGTAGATAATTCCCTCATTAAAATCAATTCTATCAATAAAACCAGCTTTAATAGGTACATAATAAGTAATATTATCATGCTTTACTTCAATCAAAGAATTAATACCATTATTATAGTCATTAACGATACCCATTTCAATACCATTAATGATAACTTTCATACCTATTAAATCACTTAAAATATATTCATTATCGTCTAACTTTAAATCACTTCTACTAAAATAGACATTGGCCCCTTTAAAAGGTATTGCTTCATTAATATCATTAATACCTTCAAGAGTAACCATATCCCATTCTTTATGTACACGATAACTTAGTATTTTATACTTATTACCTTTAATAATTAAACTTTCTCCAACAACAAAAACCCGATTTTTATATTCAAAATCAGTTTTAATTCTAACCTCACCTTTAATACCATGAGTATTAACAATTTTTCCAATAAAAACACTATCCATAACATTCCTCTTAAGAGCTTATTATAAACTTATTGATTAGTTATTTCAAGCAAATTATCGACAGTTAAACTATCATATAGATTAATTGAAGCATCAAACTCTTCTTTCGTATTAACTCGCCAACCTAAAATAACTTTATTCTCTTTTAAAACTCTTATCTTTTTATCTTTGTAAGAATTTATCTTAATATTAAGAAAATCATATTTTTTAAACCAAATATCTTTTTTTATATTTCGCCAACCAATCATATAACCCACAACATAATTCTTTCGATTCTTATAAAACCATTTTACGGTCTTAATATAAAATGATTGAACGGCAAATTCCCCATTATAATTATCGAGTAATTCACATATTTTATTTTCTAATAAATACTTCCTTGATACAGTTTTTAATTCAATTAATAAAGGAACTTCTCCCTTAACTAAACTAAGTACTTCTTCGAACTTTGGTATTTGATATTTAGCTAAATAGCACAATTCATCATACGTCATTTTATCGATACTTTGATCCATATGAAGAAGTCTCTTAGCATTATCATCATGGAAGACAACAATAGTTCCATCAATTAATAATCTTACCTCCATCTCTATTGGATAATTATATTTTAAAGCTCGAGAAAACGCACTAATCGTGTTTTCATATATACGAGTATTATCATAAAGACCACGACGAGCAAATAATTTATTCTTTATAAAACTTAAATCTTTCATATACTACACCTATATTAGATTATAGCAATAAAAAAAAATAAGATAAATACTTTTACCTTATTTTTTATTAAATTCATAGAGAATTATACTTGTAGCTATTGCTACATTTAAACTTTCACAATTTTGTATTGGAATATATATAGTTGAATCAGCAAAGTCAGCTAAATCATCACTTACTCCTCTACCTTCATTACCCATTATTAGAATAAACTGATTATTTATTTCTATCTTAGACACATCTTCACCATTTCTTACATTAGTTGTATAAATAGTATACTTATCTTTATTGTTTCTTAAGAATTCTTTCAAATCAGTTACTATATAATTAATTTTAAATATTAATCCTTCCGTACCTCTAATTACTTTCGTATTATATAAATCAACAGTTTCTGAACTTGCAACTATGGTATCTATTCCGAATGCTACGGCACTTCGAATAATAGTTCCTAGATTACCAGGATCCTGTATCGTATCAAGCATCAATATATTACCTTTTACTTCTTTAGTTTCTTCCTTTTTAGCAATACCAATTACATTTGGAACATTAGTTAGATTAGATAGTTTTTTCATAACAGGGATACTTACTTGAATGCCTATAGATCCATCAAGAGAATAAGCATCAACTAAAACACCAGCCAGTTCAGCTTCTCTTACTAAATGTTCTCCTTCAATAATAAAAAGTCCAGTTTTATCACGATACTTTTTATCGTTTAATTTAGCATATTCTTTAATATTCACATTATTAACTGATTCTATCATTAGTATCTTAACTCTTTTCTAGCATTTTTATAGTTGGGATAATGTTCACCAACACAAGCCCAAAATGCAGCTGAATGATCCATATGTTCAAAGTGCGATAACTCATGAACAATAACGTAATCAATCAAATCAACTCGTTTATGAATAAGTAAAGTATTCAATGTAACTGTCATACTTCCTTTATTGCAAACACCCCATCTAGTCTTCATCTTGCGAACTCTTAATCTAAATCTAGGCAAATTAGGGAATTCATTAACATATAAATCTAATCTTCTTTGGAATACTTCAAGAGAATGTTTCTCTAAATATTCATTGATCGCTTCAATACTAGGACCATAAGCTATATTATTATCTATCATAACTTTTTTGTAATATATATATTCAAGTTTTTCCCCTAAATAGTATATTTTATCTTCTTTGATAGAATGATCTACCGCTCTTTTATACATTTTTTCTAAAGCTTTAATATTATCATTCAATAGTTTACCGATCTCTTTATCACTGACAAATTTAGGACATGTAACTATAATATTTAGATTATCATCAATACGAAAATAGATATTCTTAATCCTTTTTCGTGTAATTATAACATTTAATTCATCACCAAGTACTATCATACTTTACCACTGAATACTTCGTACCATTCGATTAATTTAGTAGAAGTCTTATCATAAGCATAACTAAATGCCTTCTTAATTACATCCCAAGTTAGTTTTAAAGAAGACTTCAAAAGTTTAAAATCTTTTTTAAAGGATTCACAAGCATGTTGATCACTATTGCATGCTCTTGTTGTTAAATCTAAATATTTGGCAATTAGCTTAGCTTTAATATCCTTATATTTATCACTTATTGTTTCTTTATATGAAGGCCATTTACTATCGATTTCTGCATCTATTAACAAAGCATAGTAAACAACTTTCCCTTTAGCGTTAGTAGAAAGTGATTCAAATGTTCTTCCATTAATTTCCGTACCATAGAAGATAAAATCAACTATTTGAATAAACTTCTCTTTTACTTTTTCACCTATCGTCTTATCATTAGAAGAATCAACTAAATTATATGATTCACTAAAACCATTAACAATCATATCATCACTAGTATCTTCTTTAACAGGTGTTGTCTTCTTTGATGAACTAGTAGTAGTTGTTTTTATAGTTCTATCTGATACTTTAGAAGTAGTTGTTGTATCTTCAACATATACTTTATCTTTTTCATTGACAATTACTTCAATATTTTCGAATTCATCTATTGAATCTTTATATTTGATAGAAATAATATCATTATTAGAAAGATTATCTTTATTATATTTTAAATAATATACATCATCAGAATTTGTATCTTTAACCTTAATATAGTTCTTACCTTTCTCTAAAACAATAGCATATAGAGTATTAGTAGAACTGTTCTTTACTTCTCCTTTTAAACCACGATAAGACATAGCAAATAGAACACAAAAAATAACTATTATAATAAGTAAAAATATTGATAGATATATTAAACTATAATTCTTTTTCTTCATATTATTCGTCCTCATTCTTATTTTTAAATTTAATAATAATTGGTGTTCCTTCTAAATCAACATTTTCTCTAATCTTATTTTCTAAATATCTTTGATAAGAAAAATGAACTAAAGATTTAGAATTGACATTAAATACGAATTTAGGAGGACATGTATCTTCTTGATTACAAAAATATATTTTTAATCTTCTTCCTTTATAACTAGGAGCTTCATGTAGAGCAACTGCGTCTCTTATAATATCATTTAATACACTAGTTTTTATCTCTTTAGTATAAGATTCATAAGCTTTTATGATTGCTGGCATAAATGTATGAATTCTCGATTTAGTCTTAGCAGATAAGAAAACAATTGGAGCATAAGGAATAAATTGGAACTCAACTCTTATTTTTTCAGTCCATTTCTTTATATCAGTATCTTTATTTTCAATAGTATCCCATTTATTAACGACAATTACAATTGCTTTACCAGCATCTAAAGCATATGAAACAATATGTTTATCATGTTCTTGAATTCCTGTTTCGGCATCAATTACAATTGCGCACACATCAGATCTTTCAATTGATTTTAATGATCTAATTGCCGAATACTTTTCAATATTTTCATATATTTTTCCTTTTTTGCGCATACCGGCCGTATCAATAACTAAATAATCCCTGTGATCATAAGTAAAGCGTGAATCAACAGAATCTCTAGTAGTACCAGCAATATCGGATACAATTTGTCTATCTTCTCCAAGCAAAGCATTAACTAAACTACTTTTACCTACATTCGGTCTACCTATAATAGAGAATCTAATATCTTCACTTTCTTGTTCTGTTGTATATTCATTAAAATCGGCAGTAATAAGTTCTAATAGTTCATCTATATGTCTTTTGTGCTCAGCACTTACAGTAATTAGATTTTCAAAACCAAGTTCATAGTAATTATAGATATTATCTTCATGTTTTTTATCATCTATCTTGTTTATTACAACGATAACTTTTTTATTAGATCTTAAAAGCATATCACGAACTTTATAATCATTTACCGTAAGATCTTCTCTTCCATCGACAACAAATAATATTAAATCAGCTTCATCAATAGCAAATTCAGCTTGGATTCTAATATTTTCATTAAATGTTGCATTTTCGAGATCTATTCCTCCCGTATCAATTAGTGAAAATGATTTATCTTTATAATTTACAATACCATATATACGATCTCTAGTTACTCCCGGAGTATCAGCTATAATAGCACGCTTTTCATTAATTAATCGATTAAACAAAGAAGATTTACCAGTATTAGGTCTTCCAATTAAACAAACACATTTTCTCATAGTTATCGCCTCCTAAAACACGCATGTATATTAGCATAAAAAGGCCTAAATATCAAATATTTAGGCGATTAATAATTAATTTCTTGGTCTATATTCTTGGCCATCTTGAGGAGTTTCTGTCTTTATATTGCAGGTATTTACATCGAAGTATGAATAAACTCTCTTATTCTTATAATATAGATACATATAGCACTTATTAATAATATAATTATTTGATGGATCTAAGATTACATTATTATAGTTTGATTTATCAGAATCTAAAGTACAGCTTTCACATCTATTCGTTTCATCCCAATTTAAGTTATTTACTTCTACTAATTCTTCAAGCATTAACCTAAAGCACCAAAATTCATTACTTTCTAGTGTTTTTAATTCATTAAATCCGGCAGCTTGCGGTCTTAATTCAACTTTTGTAACTTCACCTTCACTATCAAAGTTAAATTTACAAGTAAAGTTTCCTCCTCTAATAGGATTTAAACCATTTCTTACATTTTTTAAATTTGTTTGCCCGTAGGTAATTGCATTCTCTTCCATTATATTAATCTTTGATTCATAAGATTTCCCTTTAACTTTCTTACTCAAATTCAATGCTGATGGAACAGCAATAACTGCTATAAGAGCAATAATTATAATACAAGATAACAATTCTATTAAGGTAAAACCATTTTTCTTTTTCATTACTCATCACCTATTATGATTATAACATAAAAAAAATCCAAGATTTTTAAATTATTCATTGGATTCTATATAACTTGACAATATATTGTATATATCTTCGCGTCCTTTTTTCGTAACACTTGAGAATAAGACAAATTCATCTTGAGGTAATACATGTAATTCTTCTTTTAATATTTTAATTTGTTTGTCCTGATTACTAGGTTTTACTTTATCATATTTTGTAGCAACAATAACAGTAGGTATTTCATAATACTTTAAGAAGTTATACATTAAAACATCATTTTCTTGTGCCTTATGTCTAAAATCAACGAGCAAGAATACACATTTAAGATTTTCACGATTGCGAATATATTCTTCAATCATTAAACCAAACTTCTTTTGTTTTTCTTTTTCAACATCAGCATATCCATATCCCGGAGCATCAACTAAATAAAATTCATCATTTACTAAATAAAAATTCAATGTTTGAGTCTTACCGGGCTTACCTGAAGTATGAGCATAGTTTTTTCTCCCCAATATGGTATTTATAAAACTACTCTTACCTACATTACTTCTTCCACAAAGTAAGAATTCACATTTATTGTTTTCAGGATATTGACTAGTTCTAACTGCAATAGTCTCTAATTCGGAGTTTTCGATTTTCATAATTTTCCCCTCTCCTTGTATTATTATTATAATATTTTATTTAATTAATTGCAATTATCTTAATAATCACTAAAAATTAATCGTAAACACTAGAAAAAGACACCTATTTAATATATAATTAAAGATAGGTGTTATTATGAATTATCCGGGAAATGTCAAAAAAACCTATAATAAATATACTAATTATTCGAATCGTGGTATGGATTTAGAAGATTTACTTAATCAAAGTAATGAATATTACCTAAATGAAGATATTGCAGTTATTTATAAGAAACCTACACCAATCACGATAAGCGAAGTTAAATATGGGGCAAAAGAAAGAGTTATCACAAAAGCTTACTTTAGAACCCCCTCAACACTTGATTATAATGGTATATATAAAGGAAAATACATTGATTTCGATGCTAAAGAGACATTAAATAAAACCTCATTCCCCCTACAGAATATTCACGAACATCAATTAGAACATATGAATAAAATAATCGATCATGGAGGTATTTCTTTTTTAATAATATCTATTAATAATGAAATATATTTACTTGACGGAAATATAATATTAAATTATATAAAGAGTACTAATAAAAAAAGTATTCCCTATAAATATATTCAAGAAAATGGAATATTAATCGAAAAGAAAATAAAACCAAGATTAGACTATATAAAAGCAATAGATCAATTATATTTTTAAAATTAGGAGGTGGTATTTATGGCAAACAATAAGAAGAAAAAGAAGAAAACGACAACTAAAAAACCTCAATCGACAAAAAAGAAGACAACAGCCAAGAAAAAATATAATATTAATTATCAAAAGAAAATAAATAATGATGAGATTAGAAAAGAAGACAAATCATTAGATATAGCTGTATATAATTCTAAAAAGCATACTAATAATTTAAAAGAATATGATTTAAAGAAAATAAAGAATCAAAATAAGAGAAAGAATAATCTAAATAAGATTAAATCTATAATAAGTATTATATTTGAAATTATTGTTTTACTACTTAGTTACCTACTTTATTTTATATTATATCCATTAAAAATGATTATTGTTGGAATATGTAAAGTAATGAAAAAAATACCTAAAAAGATTAAAAACATCAAGATAAAACAATATAATAGAGATAGGAAGAAAAAAGATTCTAAAAAAATTAAAAACCTTCCTAAAAAGCAAATACAAAAAAAAGTTAAACCAAAAGAAAAAGTCAAAGATAATGAATCCGATGAATTGGATTTACTACATTATCGTGATTTTAAAGGTTTAAAGAAGATACATGTATTCTTTGAGAATAGATTAAGGGTGATGAAATTCGATATGAGAAGATTTAAAAAGAAATTTAAGTATGGAACACTTAAAGATAAGATATTAATTATATTAATGATATTACTTATACTTTTCTGCTGTTTACTAGTTGTTGGATGTGTATATATTGTAATAAGTGCGCCATCTCCATCTAGTAATAAACTATTCCACAGTAATGCTTCAGTATTACTATATCAGGATGAAAACAGTGAATGGGTTGAATTTGCTCGTTTAGGTTCGGAAAAACGTGAAAAGATTACTTATGATCAAATGCCGGAAGTATTAATCGATGCAATAGTTGCTACAGAAGACTCAAGATATTTCCAACATGATGGCATCGATATTGCAAGATTCACCAAAGCTACTATTGGTCAATTATTAGGTCAAAGAAATGCTGGTGGTGGATCTACTCTAACAATGCAAGTTTCAAAAAATAACTTTACTAGTACTAATGCAAGCGGTATTGAAGGTATTATTCGTAAGTTTACTGATATTTATTTATCAGTATTTGTCCTAGAAAAGAAATATACTAAAGAAGAAATAATGGAATTCTATGTAAATTATCCTTATTTAGGATCTTACTCTTACGGAGTTGAACAAGCAAGTAATTCTTATTTTGGTAAAAGTACTACTGATTTAAATTTAGTAGAAGCTGCTACAATTGCTGGACTTTTCCAAGCTCCTTATTCATACGATCCATATGAACATCCTGTTGCTTCTGAAAAACGTCGTAATACAGTATTAAATTTAATGTATCGTCATGGTTATATAACAAAAGAAGAAAGAGATACAGCACAAGCTATACCTCTACAAAGTACATTGGTTGGCAAAAAACCATCAAGTAAAAATAAATATCAAGACTATATTGATACTCTACTTGAATATGTAAAGAAAGATACAGGTTATGATCCAACTACTACAGCAATGAAAATATATACTACATTAAAACCACAAAAACAAGAAGTTGTTGAATCAGTAATTAATGGAACTGCTTATAGTTGGAGAAACGATCAAGCTCAAGCTGGTATTGTCGTAACTGATGTAAAAACTGGTGCTATAGTTGCTGTTGGTGCAAGTCGTGATCCTGCTGAAAGAGTATTTAACTTTGCAACAAGAATTAATAGACACCCAGGAAGTACTGCTAAACCAGTATTAGACTACGGTCCAGCTTTCGAATATTTAAATTGGTCTACTGGACAAACAGTAATTGATGATGAAATAGAATATACGGGAGGATACGGAAGTGTCCGTAACTTCGATAATAAATTCAAAGGTATAATGACTGCTAAAACAGCATTAGCACAATCTCGTAATGTTCCTGCCCTATTAACATTTAGACAGACAACAAATGAACAAAAACGTACATTCTCAAATAATTTAGGATGGCATGCCGAAGATAAAAATGGCGTTATTTATGAATCTGCTTCAATTGGTGGATTCGAAGGTGTTAACCCAGTTAAAGCATCGGCAGCTTATGCATCATTTGCTAGAGGTGGGACTTATATATCACCATATATATATGAAAAAATTGAATTCTTAGACACTGATAAAGTTGTCGAACCAAAAATTGAAAAAGTAAATGTTATGAGTGAAGAAACGGCATACTTAATTAATAACATTTTACAATACGCTGTAAGTAGTGGAACTATAAGTGCAGCTAAATCAAATGTATGTGAAACAGCAGCAAAGACAGGTACTTCTACTGTTCCTGCATCAGCTAAAGAAGCTGCCGGTATCAAAGGAGAAATAATTGGTAATTCATGGTTGAATGTTTACTCAACTGACTACTCTATTTCAACTTGGTATGGATATAAGAACGAAGTTGATCCGAACGCATACTTAACTTCCAATGAAGGTAGTGCTGAAAGAAAAAAAATTACTAAAGTATTAGTTGCTGGTATTATGGAAAGTGGCGCAACATTTGATGTTCCAAGCGGAATTGTCAGTGCTGAAGTTGAACTTGAAACTGATCCACTAGAATTAGCTAGTCCATATACTCCAGAACATTTAAGAAGTAAAGAATTATTTAAAAAGGGTTCTGTACCAGAATCCGTATCAACTAGATTTGCTCAATTGTCTAATCCATCAAATTTAAAATATTCATCTGATGGAACTAATGTTACATTATCTTGGACAGCTGCAGCTACTCCTGATGCTGTAAATATCGAATACTTAAGAAACTACTTTGCAAGCTCACCTATTTACTCTACTTGGGGAGATAAATATTTAAATCGAAGATTACAATATAATGCCGATAACTTAGGTGATTTTGGATACGAAGTATATATGATTAATGATTCAGGGACAGTTGATTTAGGATTTACAACAGCTACGACATTTACCGTAAGAACTCCAGTATCATCTAATACGAGATTTATGGTTAAATCTTCATATCAAAAATTTAAGAATAACCAATCTCCAGGAATATATACAACTGCTAATGGATCCCAAGCTCCAGCAAGTAGCAACAATATATCAATACAATATAATGGAGAATCTTGTTCATCTAAAGCTGCTACTTATTTTCAAAGTGATACAAGAAGCAAGATTAAAGTAACTGTTAATGGTCAAGATGTTACAAGTAAAGCAACTATTTCTAATCCTGTATGTCGTGATGAATCAGGAAACGAAATTAATTGTCGTTCTATTGTAAGTGGTAAAAAATATACAGCTACATATACTATTAGATACAATGGTGAAAATAGAAATAAACAAATAACTATATCACCTAGCTGTTAAGAGATCAGTTTATCTGATCTTTTTTTTATTTAGTTTTTTTAAATAACCCTTTTATGGTTGACTTAAAATATACGAATATTGTATAATTATTATGGAATAAAATAGATAGGGTTGATTGTACATGAAAAAGCAAAATAAAGAAGCTAATACTAATGAATCTATTGAAATGAATGAACAAACTGAAGTAACTCAATATGTTGATGAGTTTGGCAACCCAATAGATCCATCTTTAATTGACGAATCAGGAAACTATATTGGTGCTCCAGTTACTCAATATGTCGATGAATTTGGTAATCCAATAGATCCTTCTTTAATTGATGAAAACGGTAATTATATTGGCAATCCTGATAATGTACAATCAGAGTCTTTAGACCAATCACAAATATCTGCTGATTTAGGTATTGCTGCTGGTAATGAAGCTGCATTAAATAGTTTAGACCTATCAGAAGAAAAAGAAGTACATACATCAGAACATCAAATGGACGATAAAGAGATGTTTAGTGGTATGGTTACATTTGACTATAACAATGTCCCTATTACTGATATAGTAAACTCAATAATCTTAGATTCAATAAATAAAGGTGCATCAGATATTCACTTCGATCCATTTGATGAAGGAATAAAGATTCGTATTAGAATAGATGGAGAATTAAATGACTACTCTATCGTTCCTCTATATGTTAAAAAGAATATGATTACCCGTATTAAAATTATATCAGGGATGAATATTACGGAGTCTAGAACTCCACAAGATGGTGCAATTAGAACCGAACTTGCAAATAAAACTATCGACCTTCGTGTATCTTGTTTACCTACTAACTTGGGTGAAAAGATTGTTATTCGTATCATGGATTACTCAATGAGTGCTGCCGGTATCGAAGGATTAGACTTTAATGAAACAAACTTAGAAAAAGTAAAAAAGATGATTGAATTACCAAATGGTATTATCTTAGTTACTGGTGCTACAGGT
>CAZKFB010000021.1:3837-19984 GCA_964551965.1 uncultured Muribaculaceae bacterium | reverse complement strand
CCTCACGCTTATCAGGCGTGCGCTCTAACCAGCTGAGCTACAAGCCCATTTTGTAAATTAATAAATAAATGGTGTCCCCTTAGGGATTCGAACCCTAGACCCACTGATTAAGAGTCAGTTGCTCTACCAACTGAGCTAAGGAGACAAATCCTTGCAAGTACTAGTTAATTATAACATAAAATTTTAAAAAATCTAGTCCTAATTTAAAAAATTTTTAAAAAATTCTATTATTTTGTCTCTGAGCTCAGTAAAACGTACTTTTTAATAATGTTTTTTCTTATTTTTGCCCGTTATTTAATAATATGTTTCTTATTAGATCAATTGTATAATTTTAAATTTATTTAATTTATGTTAAAATATAGTAGGAGAGATAATATGAAGAATTGTTTTCTTATAGTAAATTGTAATGATTTTAAATCGACTAAGCATTTAGTAGATAATGTTAAGAGTTATGGTTGTATCGATTCGGTTCTTATAGTTGATAATGGTTCTCGTGAAGAAGAGAGAAAACTATTATCTTCTTTAGAGAGTAAAAAAGTTGAAATAATATATAATGATGATAATTTGGGCTATTCTTATGGTATTAATATTGGAGCAAAGCATTTAATCGATAAGTATGGTACATGTAATCTTATTGTAAGTAATTCTGATATTGTTATACTTAGTGAAGAAGATATAATTATCTTGCTTAAAGAACTTAATAAAGATGGAGTTGGACTTGTAGGTCCACAAATTATGGAACTCGGCGGTATTAGTAGAGGTACAAAGTGTGTAAGTGCGTGGGTTGATTTATTTTATACAACGCCGATAGTTAATAACTTAATACCTGATAGAGTGGTATGCTATAATGAAAATCATTTCAATAGTGAGACTTCAGATGTTGATATAATAAGTAGCTGTTTCTTTCTTATCTCAAGTGAAACATTAAAGAATATTAATTATATGGATGAAGAAGTTTTCTTATATTATGAAGATTATATTCTATCTAAAAAGATTAAGAATTTAAATTTATGTGTAAGATTAGTTAATACAGTTAAAGTTAAACATTTATATTCAATAACTGTTAATAAAATAATTAAGAATATTGATAAGTTTAAATTATTTAAGAATAGTCAGTATTATTATCATACTACTTACAATGATGCCAATCGTTTTGAAAGGTATTTACTTAGAATATCAAGAGTAATTGGAGTTTTTATAAGAAATAAAAAATAGGAGATAATCATGAAAAAAATTCAAATATATGCATTAGAATTTGGTTATGGTGGAGTTGAGAGAGAGGTTATTACTCTAGCTAACTCTTTAGTCAATATATATAATATTGAACTTATTTTCATGTCTAAAAATTATGAGAAGATTCCTTATAAGATAAATAATAAAATTAAAATTACTTTTATTAATGAAAATACTAAAGTATTTAGCAAAATTAAAAAGTTAACTGATTTAAATGTAGGAAAGTATTTAAAAACTAAATTAACGGATGATATTGATACTGTTATTTCTACTAATGTGATATTTAATAAATATATTGATAATTGTAATATTAAGAATAAGATTTATTGGGAACATAATCATCATGATAATAATAAAGAACTATTAGAATCTATTTTGAATAAAATAGGAAATTTTAATACTATTGTTGTTCCAACTAAGAAGTTAGATGAATATTATCGAAGCAATACGAGTATTAATGTTGTAATGATACCTAATGTGATTGAACTTAATGGAGATAAAGTAAGTGAACTCAATAATAGAATGCTTATCTCCGTTGGTAAGATGATTGATGAAAAGGGTTTTGATAAACTAATTAAAGTTATGAAACTTGTCAATGATAAAGATCGAACTATTAAATTATCGATTGTTGGAGAAGGTCCTTCAAGAAGAAGACTGGAAAACTTAGTTGCAGAAAATAATTTAAATAGATTTGTAAATTTTTATGGAACTATTGAGAAGAGCGAACTGATAGAAGAATATTTAAATTCTAGTTTATTTGTCAGTTGTAGTGAAAAAGAATCATTTTGCCTTTCTCTTATGGAAGCAATGACAGTAGGGGTTCCGGCGGTAGCTTTCTATGAAGAGAGCTTATGTGATGTAATTAATAATGATATTAATGGGTATTTAATTAAAAATGGTAGTATAGAAGACATGGCTGATAAAATATTAGAAATAATGAATAATACTGAGCTAAGAAAAAGTCTAGGTAATTGTGCTCGAGAAGCTGTAATGTTTTATGATGTAAATACCATTAAAGGAGATTGGATTAAAATAATATAAAAAAGAACTTAAGTTATCTTTTAGTATAATCTTTAAGTTCTTTTTTTAGTTTTCTCAATTCTCTTTTTTCGGCATGATCTAATTTAGAATATGTACCTGATTTAGATGCAGGAATGATATAGGGCATAGAGTCTAGAGTCCTCTTTACACCATCTATATGTAATATTTTATTATCTTTCTTTTTCTTTATCGTTGTTGGTATTGTCTTATTTTTCATGATTCTCACCTAATATTATTTTATCATTATTTACTAAATTTACTCAATATGGTATTATTTAAGAGAATAGAGGGTATGTTATGAAATGTGAATATTGTGATAATATTGTTGATTCTAATTTGAGCATCTGTCCTCATTGTGGAGCTCCTTTACCTAAAGTAGTGATTGTAAAGAAAGTTGTTCCAACTTCTAATGAAAGAGTAATGGATAAAAATAAAGATGCTAAATTAATTAATTATTTTTTATATGGAGTTATAGGAGTTGGATTACTTTTAATTATTATCTTAATTTTTTTAAGATATAGGTAATTCTTCCCTTTTTTTTATTTACTAAAATTGTTAATTGTGATAACATATTTAATAGAATAGGAGTGTGTCGTAGATGAAAAAATCTGCAAAGATGGGATTTACTTTGGTTGAGTTACTTGTAACAATTATCTTGCTTGGTGTAATTGGTGCAATTGTTGTTTATAATATGATGAATGTTTCGACAAATTCTAAAGAAGCTGAATATGATAAGTTTATTGCAAAAGTTAAATCGGCTGCCGAAGCTTATGCTAATTTAAATCCTGATGTATTTAAAGATCTTTATATTAATAAAGCATATCTTTATATTAAGATGGAAGATTTAATTAATGATGGTAAGATTGATGAAAAATTAGTTAATCCATATACTGAAGAAAGAGTTAAACCGGATGAATTAATTAAGGCTAACTTAAGTACTACTAATGGTGCTCTTACATTTGAGTATCCAGTTAAGAGTAAAGAAGAGGAAAACTTCTTAGTTGCCTTATCTGATTATGTTGTTTTTGGGGAACCTTATGATTGTATGCAAGGTTCTGGTACATACCAATTAGCATTATCAGAAGAAAATGGTGACTTGATTATGCTTAATAATCAAGAAACTATAGATAAATATAATTTTAAGTGTGAATATCCAAGCGAATTTAAGACTTATGGAGAAGATAAACCGGCAAGTCTAAGAAAAGGTAAATATATTGATAAAGCGGGAACTTATGATATTACTTATAGTTGGGTAACAGAGAGTGGCATTAAGAAGAGTACTAAACGTACATTGAGAGTTTTATCTAAGGTAGTTCCAACATTTGCTATTAAGGAATATGTAAATGGTACTTCAACAGTTTATAATTACGATTATGAATCAAGTCCATATTATACTCCTTCATATACTAAAGAAAATGGATGGAAGTATTTAACTTATACTCCTCTTATTGAAGGTTCTGATCCTGAAAATACTGTTTATACAGTTAAGAAGATTGCTTTAAATCAATTCTCAACTAATGATGCTGTGGCTGATGGAGCAAAAGAAGAATTAGTTGTTTCTAATTCAAATGATTTTTCGACAGCTTATCCTGTTGATGATGGTCCTAAGAGATATACAATTGATACTGTTGTTCATGGGCATTATAATAAAGAGTATTCTTATGATACTACTAATAGTGTAGTTATTAAATCTAAATTAATAATACCAGATCCTTTTGTTAAGGTTGATGGTAACAATTGGACTACTGATCGCACTGTAACAATTAAAAGTGGTATTCATTCTCCGGTAGGAACTGCTTACTATGAATATACTCTAAGCAAACCACAAGATGAGAGTTCAAAGAAAGTTGAATCATATTATACTTTCAATGATAAATATACACAAAGTGCAAGTATTAATGTTCCTTTAAGAAATAAGAATAATATAACTACTGATGTTAATAGAGGAATTTCTATTCTTGAAGGCAATGCATGTCTTGATAAAAGAGTTGAATATCCAAAAATATATGTAAGAGCTATTAATGATGATGGTTACTTAGGAGATTGGAAAGAAGTAGATGCTAAGTTAACTACTGATTTATCAAAACTTTTAATTCAAGATACTCATTGTATTAAAACTTCTAGTAAAGAATGCTATTATACAAATAAAAATGCATATCTAGAATATGCAGGAACGAGATTTGTAATACTAGAAAAATTAGTAATAACAGATAAAGATAGTCATAAAGAAAAAGATGCATTCTTAGTAACTTTAGATGGAGTAGGAAGAAATGCAACGCCTATTCAAACTAGAAATGGGGATATATATGTAGATAACTGTGATGTCTTAAGTCATGCTAGTATAACTTATCGTTCCCCAATTATTGAAAATATCTTTAATGCCGTTAATATGAATTTGCCATATATTAAAGATCATGGAGTAATTACTAATTGGCCAGTTACATCTCAATATGTTTATGCTTATAGATATAATACAAAACATGGTAGTGCTCAAGAGTATCGTGTAGGTACAACATATAATAATTTTTCAGCATATTATGGCAATCCTTCTGAAGCTCATATTAATAAGTATAAACAAGCAATGTTTACAGGAAAAAATTATTGGACAACTGATATGTTTAATAGACAATCTTCCGTTACAGCTACTGATAGTGGTGGTGGGCACAAAACTACTGGTACATACTTCAACGTATATATAAAATATGTTGATTCAAAATATGGTAATGTTAATGCTGCATATATTGGAGATACAATGCCTGTTAAGCCAATGCTAACACTACAAGATATAAATATTTGTGAAACATCAGGAACTGATGGAAATATGACTTATAAAGTAGCATTAGGCCGTTAATTAATAAATGGGGTGAATAATTGTGAAAAAATCAAATAAGAAAAATATAGTATTAGTGACTATTATAGCAATTGCTTTAATAGTCACTCTTGCTTTAGTTATCTTTATTTTAGTTAGAAAGCCTAGTAAGGTTTTAGAAAATGGGGAACCTATAAATGAGAATTTTACTTTCCTAATTGAAAGTGGAGATGCTGTTGAAGTTAAAACTAGTGATTTAATTAGACAACAAAAAGAGATGTCCGAAGAAATATTAAATACATATAAAAAGGGAAAATATAGTATTACTAATCCTTTAGTAATTAATGACCCTTATGGAGCTAGTCCTTTAACAGCTCTAGTTATGTTTAAAACTAATAAAGAAGAAAAAGTAGTTCTTACTATTAAAGGTAAACATAATGATGATTTGAAAGTTACCTTTGAAGCTTCAAAAGATCATTATATTCCTGTTTATGGATTATATCCTGAATATAAAAATACAGTTATTGTCGAGACTGAAAGTGGCAAATCAAATACCCTTACAATTGAAACAACTTCTATGGGATTAACTGGGGAGGTAACTGTACTTAATAATGAATTAGGTAATTCAAATGGAAACTTCTATTTTGGTACTGCTGCTATTGGTACAGCTAATGTGGCTTATGATAATTATGGTGAACCTCGTTGGTTCCTATTACCTGATTATGGTAAGGGCATGACAATGCTTAGTAATGGACATCTATTACTATCTGATATAAGTGTTGGTCCAGAAATTAATGCTTCGGGCGGTATGATTGAAGTAGATATGTTTGGTTTTGTTCATCATGAATATGACTTGACCGGAGGGTATCATCATGAAGCTTTTGAAATGGAAAATGGTGATATTATTGTTTTAACTAGTGATATTGAATCTAGAATGATTGAAGATTTTGTTACTGTTATTGATCGTAAAACGGGAACTGATAAAAAAGTATTTAATTTATATAAGACAGTAAGTGCTATTGATCCTAATTTAATTAGTGATACAGATCTTGCTTGGGCTTGGTTAAATGGAGTTTATTATGATAAGAATACTAATGAATTGTTATTATCCTTCCGTAATAGGAACTCAGTTGTTTCACTTGATTATGATACAGGTAATATCAAATGGATTTTAGGAGATATTAGATATTGGTCTAGTGCGTTTGAAAAATATATATTAAAGGGCGTAGGTAGTGAATTTACTTATCCTTTAGGACAACATTCTCCTAGTATTGATGCCAATCATAATTTATCAATATTTAATAATGGTTATAATGCTTATAAAGAAGAAACTCATACTTGCGGTTACTTTAGAAATAGTGCATCTTATGCAATGACTTATAAAATAGATGAAGCTAATATGACGGCCGAAGTTACTTATAAATTTGGTGGTCAAGAATATTTTAGTTATGCGTTATCTAGTTATAATCAAACTTATGATGGTAATACATTATTTAATTCAGGGTGGCATTTTAGTGATGAAGTTAATTATGACGATCCAAACTGTACTCAATTTAATAATGATAAGTATGTAGCTCATATTATTGAATTTGATAAGAATAAAGAAAAATTATTAGAACTTAAAGTTAATGAATCTAAATTTGAAGTTATTAAGGCTAATATTTATAATTTAAGTTTATCTAGTGTTAAACCAGAAAAACATGATGATATTCCTAATTATGAATTTAATGATAGTGCTTATTTTACTACTAATAATACTTCTAAAGATTATGAGGAACTATCAGAAGAAGAGGCATTAAAATATAAAGATTCTACAGAAACTATTCCTCTTAGCTTTGAACTTGTAAATAGACAATTTGCTTTCGTTGGATTAATGCCTGACGAATTTGATATAAAGGTAGCATTTATTTCTACTAGAGGTAAAGCTTATCGTTTCAATTTAAAAGAAGCAAATAAAGATATGAAGGTTTCTGTTAACCTTTCTACATTACCTAAAGGTAGATACTATGTTTATGCGGAAATAGGCGATGATATCTATGATACAAGAGAATATATAGAAATAAAATAAAAAGAGTTTTTAAAACTCTTTTTTTATGCTACAATTGATATGGTGATAATAGTGAAAAGAATATGCTTTATATGGGGTGTTTTGATAGGTCTTATTTTTCCTAATTTAGTGTTTGCTAATGGATTACAAGTTGATGTAACTAACGATGATGGAACAAATAAGTTGGAATATATCGATTTTGATAAAAGAATTAGCTTTAAAGAAGCAAAGAAAAAATATAATGTTAATGATTATTTTAGTATTTTGGTTGATAATGAAGTTTTATATTTCTATCAAGGAAAAGAAATATCTGAAGAAAAATATAATGTTGGTGTAGATAGCAATAGTGCTGATGAAAGAGTAAAGATGTATGGTGAATATGGTATTAGAGTTCATAGTACGGAAGATATCATTAAAACAATTGATAATCTATATGCTAAACGTTTTGATGGAGAATATCATTTAGTTTATTCAAGAGCAGAATATGAGTCAATTAACTTTGATCAAATAAATGAATATGTATCTGAACATTATTTAATTAATAAAAATACTAATATATTTAAATATTCTGAGTATGGTATATTTAATTACCCAAGATTTCCTTATGATTATAATGAATACGATATGATTGTTAGTGTTAGTCCAATTATTAGTTTAGATGAAGAAGAAAAACTAAATATCTTCATGGATACTTTCAAAGATGAATTTAGTAATAAAACGGATTATGAAAAAGTATTAATTGCTTATACATATTTAACTAAGACAGTTAGTAAACCTAATGAAGAGGAACCAAATACTAGTGCTTATAATGCTTTAATAGATAGAAATGCTGGTTGTATAGGTGAGGCTAATGCATTCAGCTATATTATGGATCACCTAGGAATAGAGTCTTATATTGCTAATAATTCCATATTCAAAGAAGATAGTGTAGTTAGTACACACACATTTAATATAGTTAAATTAAATGGATTATATTATATTGTTGATTTAACAGTAGACGGCTATAATGGGCTTCTAACGACTAATGATAGTAACATTATTTTCTCGAATGGAATAGAAATCAGTAAAGATCCTTATGTTAAAGATAGTTTTAATGTTTCAATAAATTATGGTAAGTATGATAAATTAGTGGATAATATTAAAAGAGAAGTACAACAAAAAGAATCGTTAGATAATAAAAAGGAAGATTTAAAGAGTGTGGATTTTACCTCATATTTAATACTTATAATAATCCTTTTAGTACTTACAATTATAATTATTATATTTACAAGAAAAAAATAAGATATAACAATAGTTATATCTTTTTTATGGCAATAAAAAAACTCATTAAATGAGTTAATTTTATAAATGGCGGAGTAGGAGAGATTTGAACTCTCGCGCCAGTTACCCGACCTACACCCTTAGCAGGGGCGCCTCTTCAGCCTCTTGAGTACTACTCCAAGCCCGATATATAGATTATACAAAAGTCTTATATTTATGTCAATAAAAGTTCTTAAAAAAATAGTCAAATAAGCAAAAAAAGAATTAGTTTTCTTCTTCAGCTAATTCTTTTACATCCCCGTAGTAATCTTCGATTATCTTGCGTCTATTATCATCGTTAAATTTTGAACCGCTAGCTTTGGGATGACCACCGCCACCATACAAACTTGCAAATTCATTAACTGGGCAATCATCCTTGCATGTACGATATGAAATCCTAGATGAAGCATCAATTAAAATGATTAAATCTAATTCCGGATGTCTTGCTGATAGGAAGTTTCCTAATTCACTTTTATTGTTTTCTGAAAATACAACACCACATTTTTTACCTTGTATAAGATACTTAAACATTTTTGTTTCTTTATTTTCCATAAATCGAAGTAATTCTTCTTTTTTTAATTTAGTAAATCTTTTCTCAAATGCAGAGAAAGTGAATTCGGATCCTTCTTTTTTTAATCTTCTCGTCATTGATTGAATAAACTTCTTTTTCCCGATAGCTTCTTTTATTATATCTAAATCGCGACCTTTATCGGATTCAAAAGTAAATGTATCTAATTGTCTAACTTGTTCAACATAGTCTTTAATAACTGGAGTATCTAGTTCTTTATGACTTTTAAGTAAATATTTGTAGAATACTTCAGTTGCACAAGTTTTCTTTCCATTATAGTCAATAACTAATGTAACTCGGGGATTAGTTGAAGCATATTCGTGAGATGCATGATGATCAAATACATAGTAATTGATATTTTCATTATCTAATCTGTCATATATTTCTTGGGGTATTGTTAAATCGCATATATAAATAGTCTCATATTCTTTAATATTAGTTGCAAATAATTTTTCAAATTCTGATTCGACATCGTAGATTTCAATAGATTTATATTCGAATTCTATATTTGTTAAGTTTAATAGTATTATTGGAGAAACTCCATCTAAATCAACATGTGTTATTAACAAAGTTTTCATTAATTAAAAACCTCCATCTTAATAGCTTCTAGTAGTACATCCATTAGAGATTCATAATCGGTGTTATCAGATACCTGTTCATCAGTCAAATTGCTCATTGAATCAATTGTTATTTTTTCCGCACCTAATGCTTCATAAGCTTTTACATTTTCATCTTCTTCATCACTTGATAGGACAAATACATAACTATTAGATTTATCTTCGATATATCTTTTAGCTTTATTATAATTACGAGTATTATTTGGTTCATCACTTGAAATAACAATTACTTCGAATCCATATTTTTCTAGAAATTTAAACATTTTATTACCTGTTATTATTCTTTTGTTAGATGCATTGTCAGCAATTGTCTTTAAATCAGCATCATATTCCGATATTGTAAGTTTAATAGTGTCATAGTTATTTATGATTTCTTGTTTAACTATAGTTGAACTTACATATGTTAATAAGGAATCTTTAATATTTTCTGCTAACATTAAATAGTTAGAAGGTGAGTACCATAGTTCATTTTCATCTTCATTTAATACAATTCCTTTAGAAACATCAATTAGTTTAATATCTTTATTCTTATTTGTGAAAGAAGCAGCAATGTTTTTTTCATTACCTAAACCATTATAGACAAATAAATCAGTTTTCGAATATTCTTCGATCTTTTTTTCTGTTAATTTATAAGTATCTATATTAACTCCATTAGGATATATAGAATCTACTTCAGAATTATATCCATATATAGCTTCCATTAAGTAATATATTGGATAAGAAGTAGTATAAATACTTATATCATCCATCGTATCCCTTTTAAAACAACCTGTTACTAAGTTTAAAGTTAAAACAAGTATTAATAACATTTTTATTCTTTTCATTATATCATCACCAATCATTCTAAATATACCAAAATATGGGCTTTTTGTAAATTATAACTAGATTATACATCAAGTTTTATGTATAATTATATTGGTGATAATAAATGGACTTTTTAGATAATGCCGGAATAAAAATTAAAAATGAAGAATTGCTTTTAACTGCTTTAACTCATTCTTCTTATGCAAACGAAGAAAAAGTTAATAGTTATGAGAGATTAGAATTTTTAGGAGATGCGGTTTTAGAACTTGCTACTTCTGAATATTTCTATCTTAAGACAAATCTAAAAGAAGGGGATATGTCTAAAGTTAGAGCTAGTTATGTATGTGAAAATGCTTTATTTGAATATAGTAATAAAATTGGTTTAACTAAACATATCAGAGCAGGAAATGGTATAAGTAAACTTACAGAATCAATTGTTGCTGATTGTTTTGAAAGTGTTTTAGCTGTAATCTTCTTGGAACATGGTTTTAGTGTGGCTAAAAAGTTTGCTTTATCTATTATCGTTCCTTATATAGAAAGCGGTTATAATTTTATTCATGATAGTAAATCATATCTACAAGAAATGGTTCAAACAGATAAGAAGAGTTTGGAGTATGTCGTAACTAGTGAGACAGGTCCAGCTCATGATAAAACATTTGAAGTAGATGTTTTAGTAGATGGCATTCGTTTTGGGCACGGAATTGGTAAATCAAAAAAGGAAGCTGAGCAGAGCGCTGCTAATGATGCAATAAAAAAACAGGCAAATGAGGTGTAAGATTTGAAATTATTAAGTATTAAGGCACATGGTTTTAAATCATTTGCCGATAAGATAGAGATTAATGTTGGAGATGGCATTACTGGCATTGTTGGACCTAATGGGTCTGGTAAGAGTAATGTTGTCGATGCTATAAAGTGGGTTTTAGGTGAATCGAGTTTAAAGGAAATTCGTGGTGGTGAAAAGGCAAGCGATTGTATATTTGCTGGTTCGACATCTAGAAGTCCCCTTACTCGTGCTTGGGTATCTTTAACTTTTGATAACAGTGATCATTATTTAGCTTCTGATTTAGCAGAAATTGAAATCAAAAGGGAAGTATTTAAGACGGGAGAAAATGAGTACTATATAAATAATACTAAGGTTAGAAAGAAAGATATTACTGATCTATTCTTAGATAGTGGTGCTAATGCTGATTCTTTTTCGATTATTTCTCAAGGAAAGATTGTCGAAATAATAAAGGGAAGACCATATGACAGAAGAGTAGTTATCGAAGAAGCGGCTGGAGTATTAAAATATAAGAAACGCAAAGAAGAGACAATGCGTAAACTTGATAATACTAATGATAATTTAGAGAAAGTTACTTTGGTAATAGATGAACTTGAAAGTAGTGTAGAACCTCTTAGGATACAAGCAGAGACAGCAACTAAGTATTTAAATTTTAAAGAGGAACTTAAGGGCGTTGAAATCGCTTTAATTGCAAGTGATATTAAGAAAATAAATGAAGACTATGAAAATGCTAAAACTAGTATTGATTCACTAAGTGAACAATTATCTAGTATGAGTAATAATTCTAGTGTTGAAGATGTAAAACTAGAAAGTTTGAAGACTAAATCTATTAAGATTGATGAAGACATATCTAATGGTACAGAAGAACTAATTAAGATGAATCAACAATTATCTAAGCTAGAAATGGATAAACAAGTTGTTG
Organism: uncultured Muribaculaceae bacterium; assembly: GCA_964551965.1. GTDB lineage: Bacteria > Bacillota_I > Bacilli_A > RF39 > UBA660 > CAG-582. The sequence goes on along the minus strand of CAZKFB010000021.1, from coordinate 7,863 downwards.
GCGAAAGAAGAAAATATGAAGTAGAAAACCAAAAACTAGAAAACAATATTTTAATTCTTAAAGAGAATGAAGCGTCACTTAAAAAGAATATTAAGGTTATTAATAATAAGATTGAAGATAAGAAACAAGAATTGGAGGATAAGAAGAAATTATCTCAGGATACGTTTGAAGAACATCGTATAACTAATTTAAAGAAGACAACTCTAACTAGTGAATTATCTAATAAATTAAAAGAGGAAACAAATTTAAAGAATCGTATTGAAGTATTAAGTGATTCAATTGAAAATGATACAAAGATTCCTTATTCCGTTAAGAGTGTTTTAAGTAATCCTCGTTTAAAGGGTATTCATGATGTATTAATTAAATTGATTGATACGGAAGAAAAATATGTTACAGCAATAGAAACAGCTTTAGGAGGAAATAGTTCTGTTATTGTAGTTGATGATGAAGCATCAGCTAAGAGTGCAATTGAATATTTAAGTACTAATAAATTAGGCAGAGCAACATTCTTCCCAATAAGTGTTATTAAACCTCGAGGAATTGATGATGATACTTTACGCATATGCGAGTCTACTGTTGGATATGTTGGTATAGCGTCTGAACTTATTACTTATAATCCTCTATATAAAGCAATAATGGAAAATCAATTAGGTAATGTTATTATCGTTAATAATATTGATACGATGAATAAATTGGGTAAAAATATTGGCTATCGTTATCGTATAATTACTTTAGATGGAGAACTTTTACATACAGGAGGAGCGATTACTGGTGGTGTTAATAAAGCTTCTAAGGGAGTAATGAATGATAGATTCTTGCTTGAAAAATTAAATAAAGATCTAAGTATAATAACTAATGAAATTAAATTAATGGAAGAACATGTTAATACAATAGATCAAGATCTAAGTATTCTAGAGAGTAAAGTTATAAGTACTCGTACGGAAGAAGCAAGAGTATCAGAAGAACTTAATCAAATGCAAATTGAAGAAGGAGAATTAAATAAAAAACTTGAGGATAATCAAAAGGAATTAATGGGAACTTCAAGTGTTAAAAATCATTCTACTGATGAATACTTAGATAAGCTACTTGCTGATATTGTCGATGTATCATCTCAAAAAGAAATATTAGAAAGTAAAATTAATAAGTTAAAAAGTGAAAAAAATGAAGTTACTAATGAAATTAACGAATTAGAAAGTATTAGCAGAAAGAATAATCAAGAATACAATAAAGTTCAAAATGAATTAACAGAAAAGAAGATAAGCATTGGTAAGATGGATGTAAAACTAGATGGTTTATTAAATCGATTAAGCGAAGAATATCAAATTACTTATGATGCTGCTAAAGACAACTATGTATTAGATATTGATGAAAATACGGCACGTACGAAAGTAAATTATCTAAAACGAGAAATTCGTGATTTAGGAGATGTAAATGTTGGCAGTATTGCCGAATATGAAAGAGTAAATACTAGATATACTTTCTTAACTGAACAAAAGAATGATTTAGAGGGTGCTATTAATAATCTAATGGAAATCATTACTGATTTAGATGAAACGATGAAAAAGAGATTTATGGATACATTTGAACTTGTAAATAAAGAATTTGGTTCAGTATTTAAAAAATTATTTAGGGGTGGTACGGCATCTTTAGTATTAACAGAACCTGATGATATATTAAATACAGGAGTTGATATTAAGGCAGAACCTCCAGGAAAGAGTTTAAAGAATGTTGCAACTCTTTCGGGTGGAGAAATGACTTTAACAGCTATAGCACTTTTATTTAGTATTCTAAATATTCGTGTAGTTCCATTCTGTGTACTAGATGAAGTAGAAGCAGCTTTAGATGAAGCTAATGTTGATCAATTTGGAACATATATTAAAGAATATGAGGCTGCTAGTCAATTTATCGTTATTACGCATAAAAAGAGAACAATGGAGTATGCAAATACCCTTTATGGTATAACAATGCAAGAGAGTGGAGTGTCAAAACTTGTCAGTGTTAGACTAGAAAATATTGAAGAATAATAAAAATACTATACAAATTAAAAAATTAATGATAAAATTTATGTATATAGTAGATAACTATGTTGTTTTTGTTGAAATAAAATATTTGCTGTGATATATTATTTCAATAAAAAAGGGAAGTCTTAGTTATTTAAGATGTGGAGGAAGAAAAAATGGAAGAGAGTTATGTAAATGCAGTTATTGGAAATACTAGCGAGTTTTGTGAAATTTTCAATAATTACGAAGATGAATTAAAAAATTTAGGAGAAAAATGTGATGCTATTTCAAAAGAAGTAGAAGATTATAATAATAGTGTTACTACTAATGGTAATGCTTCTGAACAATCATATGATGCTCTAGATGATGCTAGAAAATATCATGATACAGAAGGAAATGTAATTGCTTATGGTGATTTAACAGTAGCTCAAAAAAGAGGATTAGCTAAAGATGCTTTATTTATAGCTGATAGAGAAATAGAGTTACATGATAAAATGGCTGAAGCTAGTTATAATATGCATCAATCTGCACGTAATTTTGTTAAAAATTTAAAAAGCAAGTTAGATGAAGTTAAACGTTCTAATAATCATTTAGGTCAATTAAATTTACAATATGTAGCTGATATGGCAAGAAATCAAAATGTTATTGATGATTGTCTACATGATATTGCTCTTGCAAATACAGTTGATGAAAAGAAAAGTATTACTGAACGTAGGATTCAAGCTTTAAAAGAAAATCGTAAGACTGAATTAACTTTCCGTATTAATATGGCATTGATTAATGCAACTAATTTAATACAAGCAACTTTCATGCAAGCGATAGCTAATATGGAAGCTAATATTGATAATGAATTTGAAAATGTTGATACATATACTGCCGGTGTTATTGAGGAAGAAATGGACATTATGTCTGATTTAACTAAATTAATGGCTTCTTTCACGAATATTAAGAATGAATATCAAACAGAAAAAGAATTAATTAATAGTATTAATGAGAAATGTAAAGCAATGAAGAAAGCTTATGATGATAAAGATGTTAGAGGCTTTGCAAATCAAGTTATGAAATCTACTAAGGAATTCTCAAAATTAATTGAAGATATTCAAAAATATAATGAAGAATCAAAGATTAAGAGTGATGAACCAACTCCTATAGAACCAAAACCAGGTGAAGGAGAACCGGAACCAGAACCAAAACCAGGCGAAGGAGAACCTGAGCCAAATCCTGGTGAACCAGAACCAAATCCAGGTGAACCAGAACCTGAACCAGAACCAACTCCTGTAGAACCTGTTAGACAAAACCAAGATGTTGAATATAAAGTTAATAGGAGAAGACAAGCTGATTCAGCAAAACGTAACTTAGGTATGGCTGCTCTTGGAATTGGCTTAGTAGCTGCTAATGGACTTGGACTAGGAGTACTTGCTGGGCCTTACCTTTCTGCTGGTATCTTAGGTGTTGCTGCTCTTGGTGCTGTTAAAGGTGGATTGACTGTTTGGAAACGTCATTCTGCAACTCATAAACTTAAAAAAATTGCTAAGGATTTGAACAAAGTTGGTTTCGACATTAAACTTGGTGAATTCGATTATGAAGCTGGTACAGTTGCATACATGATCAAAGGCGAAGATGGTGAATATACTCCATTTGTAAGCGCAGATCAAAATCCTGAATTAGCTAGTATCATAAATGATAGATTAAGTAAAGAATTTAAAAATGATAAGAGAGGAGTTAAAAATCCTAGTCAAACAGATAAATTTGAAATCGACATGCAATTAATGCCTAAAGTAACCATTAATAACTTGGAAGCTGCTTATGCACCAATTGGTGGAATAAGATCTTTCAAAGATGATGTACTTGGAGAAGCATTCTCATGGGATACTAATTCATCTTGGCTTGCTAAACTTAAAGATAAGAAGTTTATTAGAAATATAAAAGATAAATCTGAGAAACCTGTTGAAGAGGCTAATATCGAAGATATAGTTGAAGGCCCTGTAGTTGAAGAAGAAGGAGAAGAACTATCTGAAGAAGAAGT
>CAZKFB010000021.1:0-3737 GCA_964551965.1 uncultured Muribaculaceae bacterium | reverse complement strand
GAACCTACTGTTGAAGGAGAACCTGTAGTAGAAGGCGTGAATCCTGCAGTTGAAACTCCAACAGAAGAAGATCTGTTTGCTGATCTAGAAGACCCTTCTGCAAATATGAATTTTACTGATGAAGAACTTGCAGCATTACTTGCAGATTTAGGAAGTGCTGACGGTTTAGAACAAGGTGCAGATGAACTTGCACAAGCTGTTGAAGAAGAACATCATGGAAGAACATTATAGAAGGAGAGAATATATATGATAGAGGTTGGCAATATTGTTACATTAGAAAATAACCAAGAGTATTTAATTCTTGAAGAATTAACTAAGGAAGGACATAAATATGTTTATTCAGTAAGAGTTTTAGAAGATGAAACTCCTACTGATGAATATTTAATATTCGAAAGTATTATTAGAGACAATGATGAATTTCTAAAACCTGTTAATGATAAAGAATTATATGATAGTCTAATTGAAGATTTTAAAGATATCGTTGCTGATAAGTTAGTTAATGGCGATTATGAGCAAGATATCGATTCTATTGAAGATACTGAAGAAGCTGCTTAGGCTTCTTTTTTTTTAGGAATACTCTATGAATTATATACATAATTTTTAATGGAGGCTTATATGAAATTTTTAAAAAATAATAAATCGACTCTTTTCTTACTGATTAGTATTATAATAGGAACGATAATTGGACTTTTATTTAAAGAAGATGCAATTATTTTAAAACCTTTTGGTGATTTATTTATTAATGCGTTATTTATGATAATTGTACCTTTAATATTTCTGACAATTACTACTTCAATATTTAAATTATCTTCTAAGGCTAGATTTGGGCGCGTTATGATAAGCACTTTAATAACGTTTCTAGGTATGAGTATAGTAGCTCTTTTAGTGTCTTTTCTAATTACTCTTAATTTTAATTTAGTTGATAATAATAAGAATATAATTCCTGAAAATTCTAGTGTCGAAGTAGTAGAGGATATGAGCATACTTAGTAGAACAGTAGATGTATTTACAGTAAGTGATTTTAGTGAGTTATTTAGTAAAGATAATATAATTGCTTTACTAGTCTTTTCTGTATTATTTGGTTTTGCGATTTTAAAATTAGGTAACAAGGTGGAAACACTCAAAAAAGTACTATTAAATTTAAATGACGTTATTTTGAAAATAGTAGAACTAATAATGCTTTATGCACCGATAGGTCTAGGTTGTTATTTTGCTTCAGTAGTAGGATCTCTAGGCTCATCAATTGCTGTAGGATATCTTAAGACCTTCGTTTTATACTTTATTGTAGCTGTTTTCTATTATTTAGTAATGTATTCATTCTTTGCTTTTCTTTCGGGAGGAAAGAAAGGATTAATTGCTTATTTAAAAAATATCTTACCACCAACATTAACGGCATTTGCTACGTGTTCTTCAGCTGCTAGTATCCCTATTAATCGTGAGTCTTCAGTGAGAATTGGAGTTTCTAGCGATATTAGTGATACGGTAATTCCTTTAGGAACAAGTTTTCACAAAGATGGATCGATTATTGGTAGTGTATTTAAAATAATGTTTATTGTTTATTTAATGGGTATTAATATTGATGATCCTTTACAGGTATTAAAGATATTAAGTATTGCTTTTATTGCAAATTTACTAATTACAGCGGTTCCAATAGGTGGAGGAACTATTTCAGAAACGATGATTCTAAGTTTAATGGGTCTTCCAATGAGCTTACTTCCTATACTTACGATCATAGCTACTATTATAGATGCTCCAGCAACGGTCTTAAATGTTACGGGTGATACTGTTTCTTCAATGATAGTATCGAGAATTGTCGATGGTAAAAATTGGATAAATAAGAGTATAAAATAATAAAACTTGTAAATAATACTAATAAGGAGATTAAATTATGAAAAAAATATTGGTATTATTTATGGTGTCTATTTTAATGTTAACAGGTTGTACTCTAATGGGTGGACCTAAAAGCGAGGTAGAGAAGTTTCTTAATAAATACAAGAATAATGATACAGTTGTAGTTAATGAATTAAATGAATATTTAAATACGCAAGAGTTAGATGAAGATGAACTTAAAGATTATCGAGAAATCTATCTTCGTCAATATAGTAATATGGATTATAAGATAAAAGATGAAAAGATTGATGGAAACAAAGCAACTGTAACAGTAGAAGTATCTGTATTTGACTATTACAAAGCTAATAAAGATGCAGGCGACTACTTTACAGCTAATCAAGCTGACTTCGTAGATGACGATGGAGATGTCGATTTTGGTAAATACTTCACTTATAAGATCAAAAAACTATTAGATACAACGGATAAAGTTACATATACTTTAGATATTAAATTAGACAAAAATGATAATGGTGATTGGGAAATCGAATCACTTACAGAAGAACAATTAACTAAATTACATGGTACTTATGAATACTAGAGAAATCTAGTATTTTTTTACTTTACACAATATTGTATAACTTATAATTAGGAATTCCAAAATAACCATATTGTACTTTAAATAAATGGTATAATTTCATTAAGAAGGTGTACCTAAATGAAGAATAAAAGAATGCTGATAACATTAATTATATTACTAGCTATTGGTTTTGCAACTGTAAGTAGTACATTAATAATTAATGGAAATATATTAATTGGAGAAAATACAAATGATTTTAATGTTATATTTACTGATGTTATATTAGATGGAAAATCAAGAAAGAGATTTATCAGCGAAGATAAGATAGCAATAGATTATACAACGAATGAATTAACTATAATAAATGATACATCAGAGTTGGTCTATGAAGTAACTAATACAAGTAGAAACTATGATGCAAATGTAAGTATTGTTTGTGCACCACAAAAAGAAGAAGATAAAGTCATGAATGACTATGTAACATTTGATTATAGCCCAAAGAAACTAACAGTAAAATCAGGCGAAAAAGAAACGGGAAGTATAACAGCAACATTAACTAAAGCAACTACAGAGAAAAAAGAATTTAAGATATCATGTACATTAACAGCAACACCAGCAGACCGAACTGAATTAGGAAAAGAATATGTTGAGCCATTTAGTAATACAGGAACAATGATAGCAAAAGATTATGCTTCTTTCTGGAAATATCAATCATCTATTACAAGTATTGTATTTGAAAATGAATCAAAAGTTCATGAAACAACTGAAGAATTAACTTTCGATGTAACAGCAGAAGGATCAGCTTCACCTGTAATGGCATATTTAGTACCAAATGTAGATGATACTACAAAATATACCTTATATATTAATTCGAATGGAGGAGTAAAAGCCAATCTTAATGCTTCTAATTATTTTTCTGGTTTTGAAAATTTAGTAGGAATAAGTGGACTAGAATATTTTGATACATCTTTAGTAACAAATATGAATGAAATGTTTTATTATTGTTCAAACATAACTAAATTAGACTTGAGTACTTTTGATACTTCAAAAGTAACAAATATGAATTCTATGTTTTATAATTGTCAAAAGTTGACTGAATTAGATTTAGGTAATTTTAATACGAGTAATGTAATAAATATGAATATGATGTTTTATGGTTGCCGTAGTTTGGTTGAATTGGATTTGAGTAGTTTTAATACAAGTAATATAAAAAATATGTCTCGTATGTTTAACAACTGCGAAAATTTGGAAAAATTAGATGCAAGTGGTTTTGATACAAGTAATGTAACAGATATGTGTTATATGTTTTATTATTGTTTTAATTTTATAG
>CAZKFB010000020.1:0-21166 GCA_964551965.1 uncultured Muribaculaceae bacterium | reverse complement strand
ATTACAAGTCAGTTGCGCTGCCAGTTACGCTATGTCGGCAAAAAAATGGTGGGCGATATAGGACTCGAACCTATGACCCCTTGCTTGTAAGGCAAGTGCTCTAACCAACTGAGCTAATCGCCCATTTTTTTGAAAAAAATGTATAAATGGTGCCCGAGGCCGGACTTGAACCGGCACGGGCTTTAACACCCGCAGGATTTTAAGTCCTGTGCGTCTACCTATTCCGCCACTCGGGCGTGCACCATGTCTTATAAATTAAGACTATTTAATAATAACTTAAATCAACGAGTAAATCAAGAGTTTTTTGATATTTTTATTCATTTTTTGTTATTTTTGAATAAATTTCTATTTTTATACAAAAGATTATATTATTATTCTGACTTTTATTAAGTTAGTTTGCATTCACAAACAAATATTAACTTCTTAAAACAATAATATTATTTCATCTATCATTTATTCCCATCTAAATGAATTTTATAGTGTTTTGCTAAATTAAAGTTTAAACTACCCTTTATTTTAATATACCCTATTCTAACCATTGTTTCTGAATTGCTAATTATAAACATTATATCCAAGATTTTTATAAATCAAATAAAAAAACTACGTAATTACGTAGCTAATTGGCTTTACTGGTGGCTCCAACGGGAATTGAACCAGTGACACAAGGATTTTCAGTCCTCTGCTCTACCGACTGAGCTATGGAGCCAAAAAAATGGCGGTTCGTACGGGATTCGAACCCGTGATCTTCTGCGTGACAGGCAGACGTCATAGGCCTCTAGACTAACGGACCAAAATGGTTGCAGGAGAAGGATTTGAACCTACGACCTTCGGGTTATGAGCCCGACGAGCTACCAAGCTGCTCCATCCTGCGATATAAATTATTTTAAAATGGCGGAGAAAGAGGGATTCGAACCCTCGCGCCAGTTGCCCGACCTGCTGGTTTTCAAGACCAGTCCCTTCAGCCATCTTGGGTACTTCTCCGAGTCCGGTTTCACGGAACATATTGATTATAACATAACATTTTTTATTAAGTCAATTAATTTTGGCATTTTTTTAATATATTATGTTTTTTTCCATGTTTTGTACATTATATGCATTAAAATAAAAAAGAATAATAATATTATTCTTTTTGGTGGATCTCTTTATACTTTTCGTCTATCCACTCCTGTAAGTGTTGCTTCAGTGGAGTAAAACCTCTTACTGATTCTTTTACTAAACAATTTTCATCTATTCTATAGTTTAGACCTTTAACTGATAATATACATTTTTTTGCATCTTCATCAATCGATAATATTTCAACATAAATTGTTTCACCAACATCTGCATATTTCTTAATGTCTTTTACAAATCTTTCTGTAATTTCTGAAATATGAATTAGCCCGCTATAAGTATCATTTAGTTTAACAAATATACCATAACTTTCAATACCGGTTACAGTACCTTTCACAACACTTCCGACATATATGTCTTCCATAATTGCACCTCGAATGTATTATAGCAAATAATCTTTACTTTGTACATCATTTTAGATATAATGGCATTGGTGATAAACATGAAGAATGTAAAGACATCTAAGAAAAAAATGTCTGATGAGGAAAAAATAATTGCTACAATAAATCAATTAAGGCCATATTTGAATAGTGATGGCGGAGACATAGAATATATAAAATATGAAGACGGTTTCGTTTATGTTAAATTATACGGAGCTTGTGCAGCGTGTGCTTTCCAAGACTATACACTACAAGATAATATTTGTGAAGCATTAAAAGAAATAGTGCCATCTATCAAGGGTGTAATTAATGTAGAACTTTAAAAGTTCTATTTTTTTATCCAATCAACTACATACAATTGAAAATCTTTAAACTCTTCATAAAATGCTTTAATAAAATTTTTGTAATCATCCATTTTAGATACAATACTTTTAACTTCGCGTTGTTCCTTCTTTTCGATAAACTTATCTAGTGCATCAAAATAATAAGATGGATACATTAATCTTGCTAGTAAAATGTTCATTTCTTCATTATTCAGCCTATATTCGTTCACAATGTTTCTAACTTCGGCAATATCTATTTTATCATTAAGTAGTTTTCCCTTAATGTATTCCGAAATATCTCTAGAAATTACATCTATGATCATATTAGTGGGATCCAAAAAAACAGGAAACGATAAAGGGAAATTTAAACGTCTATGAGAAATAATATATCTAATGCTACCCTTATTTGTTCTATTATATATCGATATAGCATTTTCGGCCATTCCTATATAATAATTAAAACTATTTACAAGCCAACCGTTACCTAGCCCTACCTCGTGAATTTGATTAGTATAGAATTCTATTTTTTTCTCCCACAATTTTGTAATTATATCCTCGTTTTTATTGACTATACTCGGCAATAAGTAAAATTTTTCAACATCATCTTTCTTCTCTACAAATGTTAAAATGTAATTTTTTCCATTATATTCAGTAACTATGTTATTGTCCTTATTAAGAATAATTTTATTAATCTTTATATTATTTGCCTGTAGTACATCCATAATATCTAGCAAAGATTCCACACTAATATTAAGCACTTTAAAGGCATAAATGTAACCATTTGAAACGATAATAGAATAATTGTCATATTCATATATATCGTCAAAATTTAAATTATAGTAAAAGTGAATTGTGTTTTTCATACTAAATGATATGAAAAAAAGCAACAATTATGCTGCTTTATTAAATGCTTCAGGTGTTAGAACTAAACCTTGATTAACATCCTGTGATTGTCCATCAGGCATCACCACCGGTGCTTGTGCTCCTTCTAGAGTCGAAACATTCATATCTATTTGAGGTATTGCAAATTCTCCATTTACTATTTCTCCAGAAGATTGTTGTTGCATATTTCCAGTCATACTTCCAGTCATATTTGTGTTATTCATAGCTGCGCTTGGTGCTGGAGTTGGTTCTTGAACAAATTGACCTGAATCTGAAGTTACAAATGAACTTTCTAACTCTACTTCAGGGATTTGAATATCTATCGTATCATTTTGCATGCTTTGTGAACTAAGACCATCTTGATTATTTGCCGCATTAGAAACGCTTACGAATGATCCCTGATTTTCGGAATTAATTAATTTATCATTTATAGCTTGAGAAGTTGAGTTATCAAAGGATGCTTCAGTCATTTGAGAGGCTCCATTGAAGTTGCCAGTCGCTATCATATTAGTTGTGTCTAACACTTCTGAATTAGGATTATCAAATGATGGTATTGTGGAAACGTTTGCAGTTTCATTTATTACACCTTGCTTTGGAATCATTGCCATTGTATCAATCATTTCTGGTTGTTGTTCGTTTGGCAAAGATGTCTCTGCAGGTAGTTTTTGTTCATTTAATGGTACTTGTGAACTTAAGCCTTTAGAGGCTTGTTGAACTACTGAAATCTCAGGTTCAGGTTGTGGAGTCGGAGTTGGAGTTGATGGCATAGTAACACTTGTATCTACTAAGCTGCCAGTTGATACATCCGATGAACCTTGGTTAACAGAAGTATCTATATAACTATTATCTAACTCAGACTCACTGCCTAAAACGTTTTCTGATATTTCAGGTTGTGGTGCAAGTTCAAGATTATTTACTACATCGTATTGAGAAGATAAAGTTTCAACTTGACTAGACATTGCAGATAATTCATTTGCATTTTTGATTTCTGTCTTTACTTCTTCAATAGTCTCAGCATCTTCAGTAACAACTTTATTTTTTTGTTGTTTAATAAATTCTTTTATTATAACTATATTATTTTTAATTGTTGCTTGTGCTTCTTCTACGGCTAGAATAGCATTTTTTGCTTCTTCATCTGAAATTATGGTTTCATTTTCTAAAATGGAAGCACTATTATCAATCATTTCTGATGTTTCTTCTCCATATGTGCTAGAAGTATTAGATATACCAGATACACCAGATATACTAGATGTATTTGATATAGAATTTAATTCAGACATTTTTTCTTGAATTTGATTACTATTAGTAGCTATTTCACCAGTTCCAAGAACTTCAGATGCAGTTTCAATTGCTGGTTTTCCTGCCATTGAAGGTTGAATTTTTTCAGTTTTTACGTCATCAGCCTCTGCTTGTCCGCTTGGAGTTTCAATAACAGGTTTCATTGGATTATCGAAAATACTTTGTTCTTGAATAACTTCTTTTTGAACATTTTCTGCATTTGTTACTGAAGCATCGAAGAATGTGTTTTCCTTCATTATAGGCTCATCTTGACTTAGATTTTGAATTTGCCCTTTTTGTTGTATATTGATTATATTATTAAATGCACTAGTTTGTAGAGCTACTTTCTTCACTTTATCGTGGATACGATATAAACCAGCCGATAATGGTATAATTGTTATTATAGATGAAACATCTTCGCTCTTACCTATCTTTTTTAACAATTCAGTTATAGTTGTACTTTCTTCTTCTGTCATACCAGGATCTGTTTCTGGAGCATTTTCATAACCTACATATATTTTTAATAATTCGTTAATTTGCTCACCAAGTGTATAGATTACGTATTGTTTATTTGTTGCATTAAATTTAAAATGAGCTAATCCATTAGAAATTAATGATTCCCCATTGTTTTTTAATATTTGTACATTTCCTATCATTAGTAGCACCTCTTATTCTAATAAATTATAACAATATTAGTCTATCTTTTCAAGAATGAAATACTTGCAATCAAATGCACAGTTTTCTTTAATATACTTATCTATATTGTCATAGTTATTCATATCTTTTACTTTTTTATTGGTATTCTTATAGAATCCTTTTAATCTTAATTTTCCGTAGGCCCAGTCTCCTAAGATATAATCAAAATCTATGAAATAATCTGTAGTTTTTTCTTTTACAGATTCCTCTTCAAAACCATTTCTATAATCTTTTATAACTTTGTAATTCTTTCCGTTTAATTCTATGTTCATAATTTACCCCCTAATTTGCATAGAACTATGATTCCTATCATTAATTCTGTTGCAACTATACTTAATAACATTAATTTATCAACAAAGCCATTTCCACTCGTTAATAAAACATTTTTGAAGCCGAACATTCTTTTTTTGTTATATGAATATTGTTTTGTTTCTTCTTGCCATATTATATTATTTACTTTAGATATTTCTTCTTCGCTTAATGTTGCTATTAATCTTATATCATAGCCATATTTTGAATATTCTTCTTTTGCTAATAAATTTGGATTAACAGCTATCATTCTAATTTGAGTATTTGTTAATTCGTATTTGCTGTTTTCCCATTCTCTAATTATTAATCCTTGATCGCTTGCAATTAAATTTTTAATTTTTTTCAAATCACCATCATTGGGTTTAAATATAGTATCGAATTCTTTTATTTCTTCGGCTGTATACTCTTTTCTTTTTCCACGTTTTATTATCATTTCTAAAAGAATTCTTTCAATTTCGGAAATCAACCCAGTTGCTTTTTGTTCTGATTTGATATTGTCTACAAATTCATAATATTCGTTCATGTATTTTAAGAAGTTTATCATATCTTGTTCTTTTAGATCATACATTAGAAGATTGCATTCAAATGCTCTTTCATTGTCGATTTTGTATGGTAGCAAGATGGATTTTTCTCCATAGATAATGGTTAATGCTTTAATTACATGCATTTCAAAAGTATGGATTCTTTTGTATCCAAGATTTTCTTTATCTAGTAAATATGATTTTATTCCGTATTCAATTCCTGGATTAATAAAATATTTTTCTAAATATTTTTCTTCCATACTATCACCCTACTATTATAATAGTATCATATTCAGAGAATAAATGCTAGTGTTTAAGGGGCTGAAGTTTCATGACTAGTTAGTGTGCCACCTAAAAAACTTGGAACATTTCCATTAGTCATTTTTGCACTCAATAAAACTCGGTACGATCTTTTGAATTTGTCAGTTTTAAAAGGTACATATATTTTTTGTTCTAGATCAATTGTTAGATATATTTTGATTAATGCATTGTTTATTCCATAATTTGTTATTTCTGTATCTATGCTAGCTAGAACTTGTTCATAAAAATTGAGTTTTACGGGAACTTTTGGACCTAGAGAAGAGATTAGTGATCCACTATTAAAAGTTAATGGTACTTTCATATAGATATTATTGTTATGTTTTTTTAATAGGTCATCTTCGAATTCTATTTTGTTAATATTGTTTTGGATTTTAGTTACTACATCTATCATTATTTTGTTGGCTTCTTCGGCATTTATATCAACATAAAGAATTTCATCTTGTTTATTTTTATTTATTATTAACAAATTATTTATATTACTATTTGTTGGAACTATATCTTTCTTTATGTATACATTTGTTATTTCTTCTAATTTAGTTGAACTTATATCTAATATATTTTTAGATACCATTTTATTATAATAATATAGTTGAATAAATGTGAAAGTTAAAATTATAATAATAAAATACTCAATTTTGCTTTTGGTTTTCGATTTAAATCTCTTCATATTTCATTATATGAAAAAAAAGAACTATTATTAAAATAGTCCTAAATTAAGTATATCGTTTAATATGTATATTGCTCCTATTACTAATACAATAATAATGATAAAAATAACAATTTTAATTACTAATGAGCCAGTATCTCCTTTTGATATATCAGCAAAGTCTTCGTAACTTGACATATTAATATCTAGTTTAGATAATGTTCTTTCTATGTGTTCATCATCTTTTTTAGTATATTTAGAGTTTTCTTCATATTCTTCTTTTTTTATTTCTTCAGTTGGTTCTTCTTCATTTTCTTCTTCGATTTCTGTTGATTGATATTCTCTAGAATCTTCTAGATCATTTTCTCCTTCGGTTTCTTCTTTAGGTTTGTCTAGGATACTGCTTTTTCTTACTAATCTTATCTCGTTGCATGTTGGTTCTTCTTCAGATTCTTCTATTGGTTTTATAGAATCGATTCTATCATCAAGTGGTCTATTAGGTTCAGTAACATCATCAGTGTCATCAGTTAAATCTAGTAAATCAGAAGTATCAGATGTATCAACTTTTTTGTTTTTTATTTCTAATTCAGTAATAGTATTAATTAGATTCATTAAATTATTTTCAGCATCTTCTTGTGATTTTGACTTTGTTTGTGATTCTTCCCTTTTTAATTCTAAATCAAGATTATTTAATATTTCATATTGTGTATCTCTTACTTTTTTAAGTCTTTCTTTATTATAGTCAACATTCTTTCCTACTTTAGCTTTTGCTAAAATTGCATTTATATCATATTCTTTTGTATCTTGGATCTTTTCTTCAGTTTCTTCGTTAGTAAATTCAGGGATTTCAATGCTTCTTCTTTTAGGAGAAGAATCGCTATAGCGTTCGTCAATCATTTTACGGACTTTTCCAACATTAATACTGCTAGCATCATTATCAATAACTGAGACATTAGATTTAATTTCATAGTTTTTCATGGAACTATTTCTAACATTCTCATATAGATCTTTATTTTTCTCTGTACGTGATCCAATACTCTTTGGATTAACAGAATATTTATCCATTCTATTTTGCATACCCTTCACCTTATCAAAATTTTATCATATTTTGTTACTTTTTGTATATAGTGATTGTATTTTTTTTATTAAATTTGTATAATTAACTGAGAACGGAGGATGCTTATGAAAAAAGTATGTGTTGATGAAAGTAAATGTATTGGATGTGGTGCTTGTGTTGCTATAGCTCCAGAAAATTTTGATTTTAATGAAGAAGGTTATTCGACAGTAATTAATGACAATACTAATGAAAAGGTACAAGATGCTTTAGAGGCTTGCCCAGTATTTGCAATTACAATCGAAGATAATGATAAATCAGGGGAAGAATGTAATTGTGGCGAAAATTGTGAGTGTGGAGACAATTGTACATGCGGTGATGATTGCAAGTGTGGAGATAATTGTACATGCGACGATGTCTGCAAGTGTGATGATGAACATTGTTGTTGTCATGATTGTGAGTGTCATGATGATAACGAAGAAGCTGATGGAGAAATCGAAAAAGAAGCTGCTTAAGGCTTCTTTTTTATTGAATAATAAAATAATTATTGATATAATAATTTACCGTTAGGTGATTTCATGAATATTATAGATGAAGAAATTTCAAATATATTAAACTTATTAGAGATTAAGAAAATTGATAAAAAAACTATGTTTTCTGGTTTTATGCCTGTCTATCCATTTAATACCGAGAATATATCTTCCGTGTTTTATACTTATTATCCATATATAAAAGGTCAAGATATTTTAACCGTTACGGGAAGTGGGGATGCAATTTTAGATTTATTCTTACAAGGTGCTAGAAGTGTTACTTGCTTCGATAGTAATAAAACTGCTAAGCATTATGCTGCCCTTAAATTTGCTGCTGTTAAAGCAAAGTTAAGTTTTGAGGAATATAAAAAGTTTTTCTATGCTGAAGATTTTTCTTCTAGATTATATGACTTCGGTATTTATTTAAGAATTAGAGAGCAGCTACCAGATGTAGAGAAGCGAGTATGGGATGCAGTCTATGTAAAAGTTAATGAGATTGGCTTTGAATTTGATCCAAGAAAAACAAATATCACATATCAACAATTTGATAATTTCATTGGGTTTAGATGTAAGAATTGGTCACTAGATAATAAGGAAGGTTATTTTTCTAAAGAAAATTATGATAAATTATTAGAGACTGTTGAGAATAAGAGCTTTAATGATATTACATTTATAGATTCTCCACTTTTTGATTTAGATGAGCAATTACAAGATAAAAAATTTGCCTTCGTATATCTTTCTAATATAATGGATTTTACTTCTACTTTTATAGAAGACAATTCTCTAAATGAAAGATTAGAGATATTTAAATCGTTTATTAAAGGTATTGCCAGTAGATGGACAATAGAAAATGGAATTATTGTTGTATCTTTTGTTGAAGGTTTCCGACAATTTAGTAATGATACATATTATGATGTAGATAAGTATAAACCAAAGTTTGATAAAGTTGATGATTTCTATATGTTAGATATTCTTCCGAGTAATAGTAAAGATCTTATTATTGTTTATTGTAATAAGGCTTTAGGTAAACAATTGCTTATTAAGCATGATGCTTATGATTTTTATTAAAAAGAAGTTTCATTTAGAAACTTCTTTATTATTCACTTTCTTCAATAAAACTTTTACTCTTATGAGGTTCTTCTCTTAGTAAATCATTATAATCTTGTTGTCTTAATGCCTCATATACCATTACAGCTACTGTATTTGATAAATTTAATGCACGAACATTATCTGTCATTGGTATTCTCATGCAATGATCAAGATGGGGTTTTAATAACTTTGGGGGAATTCCTGTTGATTCTTTTCCAAAAATAAAATATAGATTCTCTTCAGAATTTGAATAATCAAATGAAGTATGAGGTTTGTGGCCATATCTAGTTAAATAATAATATGTTCCTTTATTTTTTTCATAGAATTCATCGATGTTCTCATATACGGTATAATCACATTTATCTATATAGTTTACTCCACTTCTCTTAATATATTTTTCGTCAAGAGAAAAACCTAATGGTTTAATTAAATGTAATTTAGAATTTGTTGCTACACAAGTGCGCATAATGTTTCCGGTATTACCGGGAATTTCTGGTTCAAATAAAACAATATTAATCATATTTATTCTTCTTTCTCCTAATAGGATACAAAATACGAAAATAAAAAGCAAGTATTAACTTGCTAATTCATACATATCAACGATGTGTTCAAAATCGCCTTTATTAATTATATGATCTTTAGAATCTATTGTATATGCTACAGCACCATCTCGGTAGTAAACTACTGCAGGTAGTACTTCGATATTTAAATTATCTTTTAATCCTAAAGTTGAATTAATATCTTTAATAAAGTTTTCATCATTTAAATATTCAGTTGCGTTTAAATAAAGTACATTGTTTAATAAGTTCTTTTTATTTAAATATTTTTTTATTTCTAATTCATTGTTATGAACATTTTTATCTTCTACGTAGCTTATTAATAAAAATGTATCTGCATCGACATCATCAGTTGCGTTTTTTAAATCGACATATAAGATTTCTTTATTTGCTAGTGGACTTGTACTGATTTTATTTTCTTGATAAATATGATATAAATTATAAAATGCAAAACATCCACAGATAATAAGTATTACAACACCAAAAGCAATTACATAATTTTTAATGGGAATTATTTTCTTCGCCATGATATCACTTCCTAATTATATTCTAACAAATTATATTATCATTAACAAGTTTTAATTCTTTTTTTGCTTGTTCGATTTACTCTTCTTTACTTTTGTTATTATTGGGTTAACATGAATTATAGTTAAGTATACTTCATCTAGTTTTGTAATTTCTTTTTCAAGCTTATTTGCTATTTCATGTGAATCATAAGTTGACATATTGCCATCAATAAAAATAGTTAGAGATATTTGATATTGATATCCTACAGGAGTTGAGTTTAAATGATCAATATTTTTAATATCAGGGTATTTGCTAACTATATTAAGAATCTTATCTTTTAATTCATTACTCATACTTTTATCCATTAAGATATCATAACTATCTTTAAATATTGAAAGGCCTGATCTAAAAATCCATAATGATACTAAGGCGCCGATTACACCATCAATTTCACGATATCCTAAATATCCACAAATAGATGCTATCAAAGTAAGTGTAGTTAAGAAACAGTCATTACGATGGTCGATTGCTGTTGAATACAATAGTATATTGTGATGTTTATTATAAATATGATTAACGATAAAGTATAGTATTATCTTTGTAAGAATAGTTATAATACATACAATTATTAACCACATTGAGAATTGATAATTACTATTGTTAAAAATTGATTTTATCGAGGAAATACATAGTTCAATCGAAACAACAATCATTGATAAGCTTATTAATAGAGAGAAAAAGTATTCGGCTTTGCCATGTCCTAAATTATGATCTTCATCTGCTTCTTTGCTTGCTATTTTGTTACCAATGAAAGCCATAACTGATGAGAAGATATCTCCAGCACTATTAAAAGCATCACTTATCATTGCTTGTGATGATGAAATAATACCTATAATCAACTTTATAATAAGTAAGAAGATATTCCCCATTATACTTATTACAGTTGCGATTTTCGTTTCTTTGTATCTATTCACTAAATCCATCCCCTAATCGAGTATACTAATTATAATATAAAAGTAAAGAATAATAAAGAAAAATGTTAAATAAAATTTAACATTTGTAACTTGTTCTCAATGCAATTGTACGCATTTTTTCTCTTCTAATTGGATCGTTAGGTAAAAATGAATAATTATTGATAGCTTCATTTTGAACAATATCTCCGCATGCATCAGCAAAAGTTTCTTCGATGATATAATCATTCATTGTTGGTATACCTAAGATACTTCTAATTTCTTCTCTTGTATTATCATCTAACTTATACTTGGATATCTTATGACCTACTTCGTGTCCCATTAAAAAATTTGGATCAAAACCAATCCCTGAAATAGAGTCTGGATCGAATAGAATTAAATCATATACTAAATTGAATAAACCTAAGATGTGGTGATAACTATCTAAGTCAAAATAGGATACATCAGTTACTATATATTCTTGTCCACGAATAAATGATTCAGGTAATTCAGTTTTTTTGTAAGCTGCAATTGTACTCTTAACTGATCTTATATATTGTTCAATTAACATATCAATACCTATTTCTGAATATTCATCATCTATTGCGATAGGTCCATTTAATCTGACTTCAGTGTCTATTTTTAATTTACTACCATCGAATAGCATTATTTCTTTTTCTATTGGAATTATTGTCATATAGATTTTCCCCCTTAAAGTTCTCATTATTATAAACCACAAAAATATAATAATCAATAGAATAATTTTTCTAATACAATCCATAATAATAGTGGAGGGATTAATATGACTCAAAAAGAATTAAATTATATTGAAGATGTTATCAACCATGAAAAACTTATGATAGCTGCATTAGAAAATAATCAAATAGAAGATGAAAAATATTGCAAGTTATTAGAAGATCAGATTGAATCACATCAGACTATGGTAAACAAGTTAATGAAAATCCTTGGAGGTGATAAATAATGAGTGAAAAGGAGGAATTAACTAATTATTTAACACTTACCAAATCGCTTGTTATGTTATATACTAATGCAGTTGTAGAATCTAGTAACAAGAATGTTAGAAAACTAATGTTAGATGGCCTTGATTACTCTTTAGAAATGCAAGAAGATATATATCAAGCTATGGTAAGTATCGGATACTATAAAGTTGAAGATGTTAATAAATCGGAAATAAATAAATTGTATAATAAATTAAATCAGGATTGTTAATCCTGATTTTTTTCATTTAATATCTCGTCGGTTAATTGTTCCCATTTGTTATTTAATTCAACTAGTTCTTGATTTAAATTATCTATTTTTGATTGAATGCTATTAATCTTATTAAAATCATTTATGACATCACTAGAAAATAACTCTTGATTCAAAGTTGCAATGCGTGATTCATGTTTAATAATATCGTTTTCAATGCTTTGTAATTCTTTTTCACGACTTACTTTCTTTTCTCTTTTATCTTCTTTAACTTTTGCTTTTTCTACTATCTTTTTAACTTTTTTAGTTTCAACTATTGGTGGTTTCTTCTTTATTTTTTCTAAATATTCATCATAGTTAAATGGATAATAAGTTGCTCCATTATCTTCAAATACAATTAACTCATCAGCTATTTTTTCAACGAAATATCGATCGTGAGATACAAATATTATAGTTCCCTTATATTCAGTTAATATATCTTCTAAATGTTCTTTAGATGCAATATCCATATGATTTGTTGGTTCATCTAAGATAAGAAAATTTGGTTTATTATATAGTATTTTGCATAGTTGTAGTCTTACCTTTTCACCACCCGAAAGTACGGATAAATCTTTATAGACATCTTCTCCTTTAAATAAGAATGATCCTAAAGCACTTCGAGCTTGTAGTTCTGTCAGGTCTTTATTATATTCTCTCATTTCATTTAAAACATTTGAATCAGTAATAAATTCTAAAGATTGATCAAAGTATCCAGGCAGTACTTTTAAGCCATAACTTAATTCTCCATCAATAGGTGTAATTACTCCATGAAGTGTTTTTAATAAAGTAGACTTTCCTGTTCCATTAGCACCGATAATACCAATTTTTTTGCCTCTAGTTATTTCAAAATTTAATTTGGCTAGAGGTTCATTGTAACCAATTACTAAATCTTTAGCAACTAAAACTTTTTTAACAGATTGTTCAATAGAGTCTAAATTTGTTTTAAAAGTTTTCATATCTATTTTGTTTGGTTTGCCAATTAAATCCATCTTTTCAACTTGATGTAACTTTGATAATGCCATACTTGCTTTAGTTGGTTTATTTCTAAATCTTTCATAGATGGCCATTAATCTTTTGATTTCTGCTTGTTGAGCTTCATAATCATGTAGTAATTTTTCATAATTAACTTTTTTAGTTTTCTCATAGAAGAAATAATTGCCATTATATCTAACTACTTTTCCATAATCGATATCATAGATAATACTAGCTATGTTATTAATAAACATACGATCATGGGATACAAGTATTATTGAACCTTTATAATTAGCTAAGTATTCTTCTAACCATTCAATAGTTCTAATATCTAAATGGTTTGTTGGTTCATCTAGAATTAATAAATCAGGTTTACTCAATAGTAATTTTATAAAGGCAATTTTAGTTTTTTCTCCACCACTAAATGATGATATCGGTTTTGCTTTATCACTTTCTGTAAATCCGAATTTATTGAGCATAACTTCATATTCTTTTTTGTATGAATAACCTCCCAATAGTTTAAAGTTTTCTAAAGTATCGGTATATTTTTTTATTAATTCATTAGAATTGTTTTTATTCATCTCTTCTACTAGAGTTTGAATTTTACTTTCCATATTTATAAGATCTTTAAATGGTTCTCTTACAATATCAATTAATAATTCTTGATCATTTTTAAATTCAATTTGTTTTAAGAATCCAATATTAAACTCACCTATCTTAGTTATAGTAAATTTTTCTTCACCTATTCCTTCATCAAATAATTCGGGATTTATTATCGCATTTAAAAGAGTTGTTTTACCTGCTCCATTAGGTCCAACAATTGCAATATGTTCTTTTGAATTAACTTCGAAATTAACTTCTTCAAGAATCGTATTTCCATTTAATGTAACTGATCCATTTTTAATTGAATATTTCATTAAAACAACCTCATTTTATAATATTTTTGATATGTATCTTTATCAATTAATATACATTTTTTAATCTTTTTTATCTTCATTTTCTTTTTTAAATTATCATAGAAAACTTTATTACAACCTATGATTTTATCAGAATCAATAATCGAGAATAATATATTTTCTCCATCTATACCATTATATCTTAATTCAGTCGAAGTATCCTTTAATTCATCATCCATTTTATCAAGTAAAAAAGTCTTAATAAATTCTATTATAATATCATTTAGGTTATCATTATAGATAAGTAGTTTTTCTTTTAAATCAGCAAAAGTATCACATACTCTCATATATTCATGATAAGTATCCTCAATTTCATCCTTTTTAGTTGGAGTATAATATATGAGAAATTTATCATTAGATATCTTAAATGGATATTCAACATAAATATCTTGATGACAATTCTTGCATGATAAATGAAATACTTCTCGATTAATGACATCCATTATTTTTTTATCATCTAATTCATCATTTACTTTAAATCTATTTTTTGAATTACATTTAGGACATTTTATATCATATTTAGTTATACTCATAAAATCACTCCTACGCATTTAATTATATCATAATCATAATTTATGTTATATAATAGTTATGTGATATTTATGAAAAAAATAGTTATATTATTAAGTGTATTAGTTTTACTTACGGGGTGTAGTAATAAATATAAACTACCTGATGATGTATGGGTAAAACAAGATATTAAGGAAATTGAAGTATATAAGAATGTTGATATCGAAAACTTTAATTTAAGTTCTAATGCTGATCTTGATATTGAAGGATTAGAAATAGTTACTAATAAAATAGGAGATAAAATAGTAGAAGTACCTCTTAAGTATAAAGGGAAGAAATATATTTATCGATTAAAATATAAAGTTGTTGATAAAGAAGCCCCTAAATATATAAGTGCTAGTATATACAGAACTATATTATTGAACGGTAAAACTAATTTTTGTGATGATATAGTATTTGGGGATAACTATGATCGCGAACCTAAATGTCGAATAGAAGGTAATATTGACAATAAAACAGTCGGTAAATATTTAGTAGAATATGTAGTTACAGATTCTTCTAATAATGAGAAAAGAAGAAAACTAACTGTTAATGTAATTGAGAAATATGAAACTACTAGTAAAGTAAGACAAGAGAAACAAAATTTAGAATTCAGTGAAGTTATTAACAATTATAAAAATGATAATACAATGATTGGTATTGATATATCAAGATATCAAGGAGATATTGATTTTGAAAAAATTAAGAATGCTGGTTGTGAATTTGTAATTATGAGAATTGGCATTAATTCTGATGTTAATAAAGATTTATCAATGGATAGTTATTATTTAAAGAATATTGAAGGAGCTAAGAAGGCTGGATTAAAAGTTGGAGTATATGTTTATAGTAGTGCAACTAATGTAGATAAAGCTATTGAACATGCAAGATGGGTAGTAAAAAACTTACATCACGAAAAGTTAGATTTAGGTATTGCTTTTGACTGGGAAAACTGGTCGAAGTTTAGAAAATATAAAATAAATATTCATGAACTTAATAATGTATTTGATGCTTTTGCTACTTATGTTAAAACTAAAGGCTATGAACCTATATTATATAGTAGTAAATTCTATTTAGAAACTATTTGGGATAATAAGAATAGTGAAACGGTTTGGTTAGCACATTATACTAATAATACTAATTATGAAGGTCAATATTATATTTGGCAAATGAGTAATATTGGTAAAATAGATGGTATAAATGCTGATGTTGATATTGATATTTTATACAAAAATAAAAACGCATAAGCGTTTTTTTATTTGTTCATAAATTCTTGATACCAAGCAGATATCTTATCTCCTTTTACAGAAGAGTTATGAGTATACTCAAGATATTCATTCTTAGTTAGTTTTTCTTCTTTTTGTCTACGATATTCATTGAATTTCTTTTCAAGGAATAGATCTTGAAGATAACCTTGTAATAATACTATTTTATATTCAATAGCTTCATCATTAACAGTAAATCTTAAGAAGGTATCATCTAATTTATATTTATCAAAGTCATGATCTAAATCATAGTCGTCTGATATATCTATATTATTTATATGATATCCTCTAATCTTACCTAGTAGATCAGCTATATCTTTTTGGTAATCTCCTTTGATTTTTTTTACATCATCACGATCTGTTGACAATATTTCATATATCTCTTTGAATTCATCATTCATATTATCACCTATATCCATACCCTATTTTATTCATATTATCTAGTGCTACATCGTACATTTCCAATTGTGATAAATAATAATTAAGTGAATCATTAGTAAATTTATTATTGTAATCACTGAAACGATGATTATGAGATGCATTTAGGACATCAGTTTTAGCTTTATCAATTAAATGAGAAATCATTATTATCTTTCCTGATAATTGATTTAATGAAGTTTTATTACATTCAATAGCTAATATTTCTTGTCTGATTCTCTTCATTTGTTCATCTAAATCAAATTTTATTTGTTGTATTTCTGCGGAAATATTTGTAAGTGTAGCATCATATATCATTCTCTTCTTTTCAAGTTCATTTAAAAATGATATTAGTTTTGCATCTAATTGTATATCTTTAACACCCTTACTAATTAAATCTAAGTATAGAGCATTAGCTTTTTCGTTTAATTCAATGAATTGATCAGAAGAAGTAATTCCATTTAGAGAATTATTTAATTCATTTAAAATACCATGAGTTATATCTATTAAATCTTCACTGTTGATATTAAGTTTAATAAATCCATTTCTCTTCTTAGTAATTAAATCTTTAACCGATTCTATTAACATACTAACTTCCGGACTCATATTTTCTTCTTTTATCGAACTAATTAATTCGTTCAAGATATTTTCTTGATATGCTAAATCATGTTCACTAGTTGTTTTATTAATAGCAACTTTTAATCTACTTATTTGTAAATAGTAATATACTGATGTATAATCAGTACTTATTAAAGCGGACTCTTTAAGAGATGATGTTTCTTCATCCGTTAATAAACTTGCTTGTAGTACTGGCATTTCAGTAGTTATTTCTAAGGCATCATTACCTTTCATAGCAATATTAATTAAACCAACTAGATTAGGATTTTCATTAGTACGATTTAGTTCTTCATCGCGAATTCTCTCTTCTTCTTCTTTTAAACGATTTATGTATTCATATTGATGATCAACTATTTGTTTAACAAATACTTGAACAGGAATTAATTCACCTTCCATATCAACAGACAATCCATCATGCATTAAACTAGGAAGAGTATTTACTAGATAATCTTCGACAGTAGTATTCATACCTTCAATCTTTGATTCAAGAATTGAATGATCGATATACTTAGCCATATCTTGGCATAATTCAGCATTCGTATATACATTTTGTTCTTCAACATTAACTGTACGGTATTTATAATATAATTCACTTAATGTTAATCTTTTATTTAAAACATAGGCTACAGTTTTAGTTTCATAATCATATGAAGCAAAAGCTCTTTCCTTCATATCTTCTACTAAATCAATTGCTGATCCATTATTAATTAAAGAACCATCAAACATTGTGAATGATGCAATAAAATCATCGACTATTTTATCTGTTGATAGTCTTCTCTCTTTCTTTGCTTCATTTATTAACATTTCTAATAGTTCATCCATTGTATAAGTAATACCATTATAATTAATGCTATTATCCTCATTTAAATTATTATTAGCAATTTTATCAAACATTATTAAAGCTTCACGATATTCTTTAATATTCTCGTATTCGGGATATTTTGAAGCAAGATAATCAGAGACACTAATAGATTGTTCAACGCTTTGAGTATGTTCAACAGTTTCAAATGTTAATTTTCCCATTATCTTCACTCCCTCTATCCACTTATATTTTCTATATATAAATTATAACAAAAAAAACACTTATTTAATAGTGTTTTTTATAATTATTATAAATTTCCAAGAAGAGCTACTTACTAATTCTTCTTTAATTAAAAACTTATCTTCAATACAATCTTTTAACCCTCTTATATAGACATCTTCAGTCTCATCATCATAGCATTTATTTGACTTCTCAACATGCATTATTAGAAGTATCTTACCTTCTTCATATAACAGATTATATAATTCATCAAAAAGGTTTTTATCATACTTATTATCTATATTATCTACCACAATTCCATCAAATAAACTAGAACCATATTCATTCTTATTAATAACATTATATTTTAAAGATTCTAACTCTTTAAATACATTACCTTTATTTGCACTGTAATCTAATACTTTATTACCATTTAAATATTTAGTGAACTGTCTTAAATATGGTTTTAATGAATTACTATCATTAATATATGTATCTAGCATTCTTTCATCTCTACTATCTTATTAATGATATCATCGTCGAATTCAAAGTTATGATATATTCCATTATAATTTTTAGACTTAATCATAAATTCACCAATAGCTAAATTTTCTGAGCCTCTTAAGTTTGCATTTATAGCTTCCGTATCTCCAGCATAATCAAAAGATATTAATGTCGAAGCAAATAGATTAGAATCAGTGATAAAAAATTTATTATGAACATCACTAGTAACTAAGATAAATAATATATTTAATCCAGTTAAATTTGTAATAATACCTGTAAACATTTTTTCTATGTCAGGATTTTTAAGAAGAGAATTATCATCATCAATAGCAACAACAATCAATGGCAATTTTTCGCTTACATACTTATTATACTCATTAATAGTTAAACAATTGTTTTCTTTTAATAATTCTTTTCTCTCTTCAATAATTCTTAATACTTTAGATATCAATACAATAGATTTATCTATATCATTCATTGCGCTATATAAACTATATCTCGTATTTAAATAATGGTTTAATTCTACTCCCGATGTATCTATACTAATAAGATTCATTTCTAGAGAAGTATATTTATTCATAAGTTGAAGAATAATTTGATCTAAAAGAATAGATTTTCCAGATCCAGTTTCTCCCGTAATAATAATAGAAGGATTAGTATTTATATCTATACTTAATAATTCTTTATCGCGTAATCCTAAATAAATATTATTTAATTCATCTTTCTTTGTTAATATATCTTTAAAATCCATATTATCACCTATATTTATTATAGAATATAAATAATATAAAAGCATTAATTATCGAACTAGTTGATGTCAATTTGATTAGATAATATTTTACTTATGAGTTCAATACATTTCTTTTTTTCTTTTAGATTAGGATGAACATATAGGTTTAACGTTATATCTATATTTGAATGTCCTAATATCTCACTTACTGTTTTATAATCAGTTCCAATTGAAATACAATTAGTAGCAAATGTATGTCTTAAAGAATGATAATTTATTTGTGGAATTTTATTTATCTTTAATATTTTAGAATAATATCTTCTATAAGATCTTGGTTCTATGAATTCAGGAGTTCCACTTAATATATAACAATTACTACTCTTCTTCATACGTCTTAGAATACTTAAAAATTTTTTACTTATAGGTATTTCCCTAATTGCATTCTTGGTTTTTGGAGAAGATATAACTATCTTTGATACTTTATTATCCATTAAATAGATTCTTTGTAATGTTTTATTAACACTTATAGTTTCTTTAGAATAATTAATATCTCCCCATTTTAAAGCACATACTTCACCTATTCTCATTCCGGTATAAAGAGATAAAAGTATTCCTAGATTTTTATAGTTTAAATTATTAACTAGATACTTAGTTAATCTTCTTTGTTGAACATTGTTTAAAGTTGAAATACTTTTCTTAAAATCTTCTTTCGGATAATTAAACTTTAAATCAAAAGGTGTTATTAAATGTTCATTAACTGCAGCGTGAATTGTTGATTTTACTACCATGATTGTATCTTTTATAGTTTTATTTGATAATCCTTTTTGATCTCTCTTTCTACCATGTTGAGATAACTCAAGAACATAGTCTTGAATTAAGTTATGATTTAATTCAGATAACTTGTAATTTCCCAATATAGGAATTACATAATTATATATATTATTTGCATAGCTAGCATAGGTAGATTCCTTAATATAATACTTTTTATTTTCTAACCATATTTTTATCCAATCTTTATAAGTTTTTTCCATAATACCCCTTCTTCCAAATGTATATTATAAGAATTTTTAATAAATTTTACAAATTTTAGTAATAAATTAATATACTTAAGGACAGCATAATGTACGCATATTATGAACCTGAATTATATGATGTTTCATTCAGTGGAAGTCATGTTTCATTTAGTATAAATCCACTAAAAGTTCCATACACTTTGACAAGTCAAATTACACTTACTCCAGCTAGTGGTTATTACTTTGAAAGTATTAGTTGTTCAACGGGATATACAGTTAGTGGATTCGCTTCAGGTACTGCACATTATTCAGCACAAACAATAACAGTTACAAATAATACATATGTTGGTGGTGGTACTTGTACTGTTAAGATGCATGCTAGATCTTATCCAGCAACACCTTCTCACTATTCATGCCATTGTAAAGAAGTCTGTGAAACAGAGTCATATTGTTGTGAGACTGCTTCAACTGGATGTCACAATTGTTGCACAAAATATTGCTATAGACAAGGAGATTGTTACCAATCTTGCGATACTTGTACTAGTTATTCATGCCCAAATGGAGGAAGTCTATCAGGAACGACTTGTGTATTTAGTTAGAATATTATAAGCTTAAAAAGACATTTTGTAATGTCTTTTTCAATTAAATAATGGAATTAGTCTCAAATCAAATTAATATAATTAAGGACACAAAAATGTATGCATATTATAATGCAAATAAATA
>CAZKFB010000019.1:15520-21895 GCA_964551965.1 uncultured Muribaculaceae bacterium | reverse complement strand
TAACTTGATTTGGATGTATATTCTTTTTCATCTAAATCCTCCTTCCGCCATAACTTAATTTAAGTTATAGAAATTCATTACTTGTTTAGTATAACATAAAATCATTAAAAATCAAGAATTATTCATCAATTAATTTTATATTTGCACCTACATTATTTAATTTATCTACCAATCTTTCATATCCGCGTAGTAAGTGTTCAATATTATAGATAGTTGTTGTTCCATTAGCTACCATACCAGCAATTAACATAGCTGCTCCAGCTCGTAAATCGGTTGCTTTAACTTTTCTACCGGTTAGCTTAGTTTTACCGCGTATAATTGCTTTTTTATCAAATGCTTTAATATCAGCACCCATATTATTTAAATGTGGTACATGTCTTAATCTATTCTCATAGATTGTCTCTTCAAATAGAGATTCTCCTTCACATTGCGTTAAGAATGCACTCATAGGTTGGCCTAAATCAGTTACAAATCCTGGATATACACCCGTCTTAATATTAACAGCTTTTAGACTCTTTGTTTTATTTACAGTTATCGTATTATTTTCTACTTTTAGTTTTACTCCCGCATCTTCTAGTTTAGATATAAGAGCTAATAAATGTTCTTCTATTATATCGGCAACTTTAAAGTTTTTTCCTAATAGAGAACCTATGATTAAATAAGTTCCAGCTTCAATACGGTCGGGAATTACTTTTGCATAACCATCATGTAATTCATCAACTCCGGTGATTTCAATTGTCGAAGTTCCCGCACCGAATACTTTAGCTCCCATTGAATTTAAGAAGGAAGCAACATTTGTTATTTCTGGTTCCGTTGCAGCATTAATTATCTTTGTCTTACCTTTAGCTAAAACGGCTGCTAACATAACATTTATTGTTGCGCCTACCGAAGGAAAATTAAAGAAGATATTCTTTCCTTCTAAAGTTCTTGCATTCATTACATAATGTCCATCTTCTTCATTTACTTTAACACCCATTTTTTCAAATGCTTCTACATGTATATCAATCGGACGAGAACCAATTACGCATCCGCCAGGACAAGAGATATCTACGTTTTGAAATTTACCTAAGAAAGAACCCATAAAGTAATATGATGCCCTTATCTTACTTGCAAATTCTTCGGTAATAGGTTTTGGTTTAACATTACTATTATCAATAGTTAATATTTCATCTTTAAATTCGACTTTTGATCCTAGATATCTTAATGTTTCAATTAAGATTCTAACATCAGATATATCAGGAACATTTTCTATAACACATTTCCCTTTTGTTAATATACTTGCTGGTATAAGAGCAACGATACTGTTCTTTGCTCCACCAATATGAACTGTACCACTTAATATGTGATTTCCTTCAATTACTAATTTTTTCATAATTCACCTCATTAGAGATATTCAATTTTACTATATTATTAATATATTTTTAAGTCAATGAATCATGAATAGAATTTACTAATTTTTTACATTATCTATAAGTTCTTGAGCTAATGTTGTATATTCAATATCTGTCGTATCTTCATCAAGTAAACATAGAGGAGGATATATTATACACCACCAATTTAATCCATCGTGATTACCAAGTTCAATAGATACTGAATCATAGTAACCGGCATCATACTTAATTCCCTTATATTCTTTACTAGGAAAGTAATTCCTTCCAATATTTAGATGATAACTATAGTTAACATTGTTATTCTTTAGTTCTTCTTCAATGGAATCTTTTAAATATTCATAGTTATTATCTAATACTTTTTTAGTTTCTGCATAAGTACTAGTATTCTTTGTTAATTCATATATCTTGTTTTGAATATTCTTGCTTACTTTATTTTTTATGGTTTGATCACTCAAAGTATTAGATGATGAAATAACTCTAAATCTAATTGCATTGTTTGGAATAATTACCTCATCTTTCTTATTTATACATAAAATACTTATTACAATTGCTACTATTATTAATATTTTCTTCATAAAAAAATTACCCTTTCTAATTATTTAATGGGGTAATTTAATAATTTTTATTCACTTATTATAAAAAGATATCGATCTTTTCCACCCAAATCCTTTTCGATATATGCTATTGATTTGGGTAATTTTTCTTTAGTATATTCTAATAAAGACTCACCTTGTAGATAACCTATTTCAAAAGCCATGATAAATTTATCATTTAAAAAGCG
Source organism: uncultured Muribaculaceae bacterium (assembly GCA_964551965.1). GTDB lineage: Bacteria > Bacillota_I > Bacilli_A > RF39 > UBA660 > CAG-582. Next base: position 19,723 of record CAZKFB010000019.1, on the reverse strand, counting down.
TTCATAATTATCTATCATATACTTATAGTATTTCATACCGGAATCATCAGCATATAATGCTTCGCACGGTTCATATTTGGTTTTTGGATCAATTACTTCCTCATAACCTATATATGGTGGATTAGATATTAATATATCTACCTTTTCTTTAGGTTGATAATTAAATAAATCTTCATTTAAGAATTTTATATCTACTTGATTTTCTAAAGCATTAGACTTTGCTAAATCTAGAGCATCTTTGCTCATATCAATGGCAGTAATTTTTAGTGTTGGTATTTCTTTTTTAAGTGCAATAGAAATACATCCAGAACCAGTACCTACTTCTAATACTTTATTATTAACTAAATTCTTTTTTTTAATTAAATCTATGGTTTTTTCAACTAAATATTCGGTTTCAAAACGAGGTATTAGTACTCTTTCATCGACATTTATATTATAACCATAGAAAGATACATTACCAATTAAGTATTGAACGGGATAATTATTATTTAATTTTTCAATTATTGGTTCTAAATTATCATATTTTTCTTTCAATAATTGATAATCATTATCCGTAATTCCTTTAATCTTGTTCATTTTCTAACTTTCTTTTTTGATCTTCAGCTATTAATGCTTCGATTATAGCATCTAGTTCGCCATCCATTACGCGATCTAAGTTCATTACACTGAAGCCAATTCGATGGTCAGTTACCCTATTTTGTGGGTAATTATAAGTTCTTATCTTTTCAGCACGATCTCCTGTACCAATCTTGCTTCTACGCATTTCGCCTTCAGCTTCCTCTTTTTCACGCAATTTCAAGTCATATAGACGCGTTTTCATAATCTTTATAGCTATTTCCTTATTCTTTATTTGACTTCTCTCTTGTTGGCTATAAACGATTATTCCGGTAGGTAAGTGAGTAAGTCTAACAGCTGAGTCAGTTGTATTTACTCCTTGTCCTCCACATCCACTAGCACGAGTTATATCGATACGGCATTCATTCATATCTAGTTCAAAATCTAAGTCTTCAGCTTCCGGCATAACAGCAACTGTAGCTGTAGAAGTTTGAATTCTTCCTTGTGACTCGGTTACTGGTACTCTTTGTACACGATGAGAACCACTTTCATACTTTAACTTTGAATATACATTCTCACCTTTAATAGAATATTCTATTTGGGAATATCCACCACTCGTTCCTTCTTGAGCATTTAATATCTCAATCTTCCAGCCTTGTTTTTCGGCATATCTTGTATACATACGATAGAGATCTCCAGCAAAGATATTTGCCTCATCTCCTCCGGCAGCTCCACGAATTTCCATTATAATATTCTTACCATCATTTTCATCTTTAGGTATTAATAATATCTTTAATTCATCTTCAAGACTCACTAATTTACTTTGATTGCTTTCAAGTTCTAAACTGGCCATTTCTCCCATTTCTGGATCATTAACTAGACTCTTTAGTTCTTGAATATCATCCATACATTTCGTATATTCATGATATTTATTAACAATACCCTCAAGATTGCTCTTTTCTTGAGATAATTTTTTCATCTTGTTATAATCGCTTAAAACTTCCGGATTTGCAAGTTCGGTTTCTATCTCATGAAATTTACTTTCTATGAATTCTAATCTTTCTATCATATAATCGCTTCCTTTACTGGATTACATCATTTCTTCGTTTTCACCATCATCCATGATAACTAAATCTTTTAAGTCATCATCTTCCTCATCATCATCTACAGTGTCATCATCATAGTTAACCTCATCATCTTCTGATTCGATTTCTTCATCTTCGATCTCTGTAGCATCAATTTCTTCTTCATCTTCCTCATCATCAATGATTACTTTTTTAGAGTGATTTTCAGCTAAATCCCAAAAACCTTTCTCTAACATTGTAAATCTTTTATCAGTTGATAATAGACCAAAGAAATCTCCTATCTTACTCTCAAAATAACTATCAGGTAATTGCATTAGTTTAATTACTTTTTGAAATAAATCTTGTATCTTCATCTTTTTTCCATTTTCTTTTAATACAAGATTAGCAACGTCAGTATAAGACATTTGCTCAATTTGTTCACTTGTTAATTTAATTGTTTTCATAATAATTCCTCCTAATATTCAAATAAACATTATATGATATGTTATAAATTGAATAATTGATACTTAAAACAATAATAATTTTATCATAATAATCATGTATGTCAACAAAAATATCTAATATTCTATAAATATACTATTTTCGATTTCTTCATCGCCTAAATATTTATATTTTATGAGTATCTTATTATTATCAATATGTATAGTATAATCTAATATTTCCATATTAAACATAGAATTACTTTCAGGTATTTCAATTATAATATTATAATTTTCAAAATCATTAGTAATTTTATATTCTTTATTAGTTTTTATTAGAATATTGTTTTCTAAATTATAACTATATAATTCATCGTTGATTTTAAAATTAATTATATTATCTTTTATATAATATGAAGTACTTTCATTTATTAATGTCTCTTTATTACTAATTAATTTAAATATTAATGTTTGCATTATATCACCAACTTATGTGAGTATTTTATCATAATTTAGGTGATAATAGCCAATATAATAAAGGGATGTCTATGAAACTTGGAAAAAAATTACTTAAAATATTTACCATTTGTCTAATTGCTGGAATAACTATTCTTGCGGGATTTTATATATATGCTTATTTTTTACCTCCTATTTCCCTAAATACGGCTAATTCTTACCTTTTATTTGATAATAAAGATAATTTAATATATCAAGGTAGTAATAACTCAGAATGGGTTAGTTTAGATAATATAGATGAAGATTATTTGAAATATATTATTAATGTTGAAGATAAATATTTCTATTATCATGCAGGATTTGATATCTTAAGAATTGCTAAAACGATGTTTAATAATATTAAAGCAGGTAAAATTACAGCGGGAGCCTCTAGTATAAGTCAGCAATATGTTAAGAATCTATTTTTAGACTTCGATCAGACTTGGGAGAGAAAATTTAATGAAGCTATTTTAACTATGCGATTAGAAACTCATTATAAAAAGGATGAGATATTAGAAGGATATTTAAATACCATTTATTTTGGTAATGGTATTTATGGTATAAAAGATGCTAGTCAATATTATTTTAATAAAGATATAAGTGATATAAGTACGGAAGAAGCAATAATACTAGCCGGTATTCCTAGAAGTCCGAATAATTATAATCCTATCTCTAATAAAGAATCTTCTAAGAAGAGATTTAATATCGTAGCTAATTATTTACATGATGAAGATATTATAAGTGACGAAGAGTTTAATACTCTAGATTTTGATGGTATAGAGCTATATGGAAAACATCAAAATAATAATTTAAATACTCTTATGTATTATCAAAATGCCGTTATTGATGAGGTTAAGAGTTTGAGCGTTATACCAGACTCGTTAATTTCTACAGGATCTTTAAGAATATTTACCAATTTAGATATGGATACTCAAACCAAAATGGAAGAATCAATAAATAAAAACTTTGATAGTGGTAATGCACAATTTTCAGGTATTGTTGTTGAACCTAGAACTGGCAAAGTATTAGCTCTTGCGGGAGGTGTTGACTACTCAAAGAGTCAATATAATCGTGTTATGGAGTCTAAAAGACAAGTAGGATCTACTATTAAACCTTTTCTTTATTATGGAGCATTAAGTAATGGAATGACTCCAGCATCAACTTTTAAATCTGAAAAAACAACATTCGTATTTGCCAATGATAAAAAATATGCACCTACTAACTATAATGATCATTATGCCAATAAAGAGATATCTATGGCGGCTGCACTCGCCTACAGTGATAATATCTATGCTGTTAAAACCCATTTGTTCTTAGGAGAATCTACTTTAGTTAATACACTTAAGACCGCCGGATTAAAAGAAGATCTACCAAGTAACCCTAGTCTTGCTTTAGGAGCATCTGAAATAAACATGTTTGATTATGCTAATGCATATAATACTCTAGCTAATGGGGGAAAGAGGAATGATTTATTCTTTGTTCAAAGAATTGAAGATAAAGATGGCAATTTATTATATGAACATAAGCAGAATGAAGAGCAAGTGTTGGAAGAGAAAATAACCTATATACTAAACGAAACAATGACTAGTACATATAACTATGCATTTCAAGATGAACTAAGTCCAACCGTAATGTATTTAAATGGTAAA
>CAZKFB010000019.1:0-15420 GCA_964551965.1 uncultured Muribaculaceae bacterium | reverse complement strand
GGAAAATACGATAAAAACTCCAAAACTCTATTCTATTTTTTAAATGGAACAGAAATTCCATATCTAAAGTAATTTTTTTACACATATCTTTTTCTTTTTGATATAATAGTCCTAGGAAAGGATGTGTGTATGATGAGTTACGATGAAGCTGCATTAACTGGTATTATTGCTGGATTAGGTATTTTCTTAGTAGTATTAGTATTACTTTTAATTGCTTATGCAGTATTTGCTATTATTGGTAACTGGAAACTATTTGTTAAAGCTGGTCAACCAGGATGGAAGTCAATCATTCCATTCTATAGTACTTATACTTTATGTGAAATGGTTGGACTTAATTGGTATTGGTTCTTACTAGCTCTTGCTCCAACAATTATAAGTGTATTAGGAATTGATTCTTTAACTTTTGTTGGTTCAGTTGCTACAGTATTTGCTAATGTAATGATTTGCTATAATATGTCTAAGAAATTACATAAGGATACTGGTTGGATAGTACTAGCTGTTATCTTCAATGGATTTGTTCTTCCTATTATGGGTTATAGCAAAAACGTTACTTGGGATAAAGAAGCTGCAGTTACTCCTAACGCTTTCTTTGATAATAAGAAAGAACAATAGTAATCATAAACAATCAAAAAAAGCATTTTTATTAATGCTTTTTTTATTTGTTATTTTTCTCTACTCTTATTATCATTTGATAAATATTGTCAAAATCAAATTCTTCTGAAGTAACGCAAAGACCTTTTTGTACGGAAGCCGTAATAATTGATTTTATGTTAGTTATTACATCTTCAGGTACTTCAATTATAATCTCTTTATTACTTTGTTCACCAACATCTTCTTCTTCGATTTTTATTTCTTCTTTATCCTCTTCTAAATTTAAGATATCGAAGTCATTATCATCATCAGTAGGATTTTTCCTTTCAAATGGATTAAATCCTAGATTGTCAGTCGTATTCATATTAACTGATTCATTTTCTAGATTATTAAAGAATAATGAATCTCTTTTCTTTTGCATTTGTTCTTTTGGATTAACATATTGATATATTGGTTCATTAGTTGTAATATCAACAGCATTATTCATGATATTATTAATATCTATATCATTTCTATTTGTTGTAATATTGCCTATAGCTGATTGATTCTTAGTATATGTTCCAAGTACTTTATCTATTTCCTCTTCAAGAACTCTTACTGGCATTTTTTCTTGAATTACACGATTTAATAATTCAACTTGTTTCATTTTGTCAGTGACTCTTAAAAGACTTCTTGCATGTCTTTCACTTATTTTATCTTTAAGTAAGGCATCTTGAACAGACGCATCAAGATTTAATAGTCTTACCTTATTTGCTATATTTGCTTGGCTTGTTCCAAGTCTTTTTGCTAATTGATCTTGTGTTATGTAATTACGATCAAGTAATTTTTTATAAGAACGAGCTTCTTCGATTGGTGACATGCTCTTTCTTGCTGTATTTTCAACAATTGCAACTTCGGCTGATTCATTGTCGTCAAGATCAGTTATTATTGCTGGTACGGCCGTAAGACCAATCATAACTGCGGCTTTGTATCTTCTTTCACCAGCAATTATTTCATATTTTTCACCTAATCTTCTAAGTACTAAAGGTTGGATTATACCATGTTCACGAATAGAATCAGCAAGTTCATTTAAACCTGTTTCATCAAATGTTAATCGTGGTTGAAAACGATTAGGAATAATACTATCCACATTAATTAAACGAATTGTTGACTCCATTTTCATATTTTTTGCCCCTTTATTTATCTTATCTATCTATTATTAATATTACTTTATTTTGAGTATTTTTTCAACATCCTTTTTAATAGATGCATAATTTCGCGGATAACCTTTAGGTGTTAATCCAACTTTCTTTATTTTAATAATTGTTCTTTTAGCATTTTCAATCGGAAGATTAAATTCATCTATTGATTCAATACTACCATTAAGTTTCTTAATTATATTTGAAGATACACTTATTTCTTCTTTAGCATCACCTTTTAGAGGAATAAAGTAGCCATTTTCTTTAACTAAAGGTAAACATAGTTCGACAAGTGCAGGAAGTGTTGTTACAGCTCTTGAAGTTACTAGATCATAACTATCTAAGTTCTTTCTTGCATAGTCTTCCGATCTCTCATTAATAATTGAAACATTATCGAGATTAAGTATACCAACTAATTCACTTAAGAATTTAGTTTTCTTATTATTAGAATCTAATAAAGTTACTTTTAGATGAGAAAATATTATTTTTAGAACCATGCCAGGAAATCCAGCTCCTGTTCCAACATCAATCATAGAATCAATCTTATTTAAATCTATATCTCTTATTATTGTAAGGGAATCATAAAAATGTTTTAAATAGATATCATTTAGATCTGTTATAGCCGTTAGATTAGTATGTTTATTATATTCAATTAAGAATTCAGCATATTTATCTAACATGTCTATTTTATTATCATCAATATTGATATTTAATTTTTCTAATTCTCTTAAAAATGTATCTTTATTCATGTTTACTATCCTTACTATATTCTTTTTTTAAATAAACGGAAAGAATAGATATATCTGCTGGATTTACTCCACTTATACGAGTTGCTTGAGCAATAGTTTCGGGTCTTACAGTTTTAAGTTTTTGTCTTGCTTCACTTGCGATATTAGTTACTTTGTCATAATCGATATCTTTAGGTATCTTCTTATCTTCAAGTTTTAATAGTTTTTCTACTTCTCTATTTGTTTTTGCTATATATCCTTCGTATTTAACAGCTATTTCTACAATATCAAGTACTTCTTTAGTATATTCATTATGCAAATAATCTACTAAATTATCTATCTTTACTTCCGGTCTTTTTAATAAGTTATAAAGTGTATATCCATTCGTTAATGGTTCTGTTAATACTTCTTTTAGAGAATCATTCATGTTATTCTTTGATACTTTAATACTCTTTAATTCTTCAGTTAAAGCTTCAATATCACTTTTCTTTTTATTTAGTCTTGCTAATTGTTCTTCACTTATTAGACCAACATCATAGCCATATTGTCTTAATCTTAAATCGGCATTGTCATGTCTTAAGATAAGTCTATATTCTGCTCTAGATGTTAATAATCTATAAGGTTCTTTTGTTCCTTTAGTTACAAGATCATCAATTAAAACACCTATGTATGATTCGTTTCTCTTTAATATTAATGGATCTTTTCCCTTTAATTTTAATCCAGCATTAATACCAGCAATTAAACCTTGTCCGGCAGCTTCTTCATATCCACTCGTACCATTTATTTGGCCGGCTGTATAAAGATTTTTAATAATCTTTGATTCTAGTGATGGCTGCATTTGTAATGGATCGATGGCATCATATTCAATGGCATAAGCATATTTAAGTATTTTAACATGTTCTAATCCCTTTAAGCTATGAACCATTTTATCTTGGACATCTATTGGCATTGATGTTGAGAATCCTTGTAAATAAAGATCAGGATAGAAATCACTTTCTGGTTCTAAGAATAATTGATGTCTTTCTTTATCAGCAAATCTTACTACTTTATCTTCAATTGATGGACAGTAACGCGGACCAATACCTTCAGCATACCCACCATACATAGCTGATTTAGTTAGATTTTCTCTAATTATACGATGAGTTTCTTCATTTGTATAAACTAGATAACACTTTCTTTGATTTTCAATATCGTATGAAGGAGGATTATCAAAAGAGAAAGTCCATGGAGTATCATCTCCTAACTCTTCCGTTAATACTGAATAATCTACTGTATCCGGATCTAGTCTTTGAGGTGTTCCTGTCTTTAATCTTAGTATTTTAAATCCTAAATCTCTTAATTTATCAGATAAATGTTTACTAGATTCTTCTCCGTGAGGTCCTTCTGCTTTCGAAGTTGAACCAACAAGTATTTTACTCTTTAAATAAGTTCCGGTTGTTAAAATAAGGGCATCACATAGATATTTTTCCCCATTAGCAGTAATTATTCCTTTAATAGTACTATCTTCAACAATTAAGTCTTCAACCATTGCTTCTACTATATCTAATGTTTCTATTTCTTTTAGAGCTGCAATCATATTTTTAGGATAAGTTATCTTATCTCCTTGAGCTCTTAAACTTTTAACGGCAGGTCCTTTACCGGAATTAAGCATTTTAATTTGTAAGTGTGAAATATCAGCAATACGACCCATAAGACCACCCATTGCATCAATTTCTCTTACAACTATACCTTTAGCTGTTCCACCAATGCTAGGATTACAAGGCATATCAGCAATATTCTTTATATTAGATGTAATTAATGCTGTTTTAAACCCCTGTTTAGCTGCCGCATTTGCAGCTTCACATCCTGCATGTCCTCCACCTACAACAATTATGTCATATTTCATGTTTATCACTTCCTTAAGTGTCTATATTTCCTTTTCATAATATATATATTTGCCGGGATAATCATCATATGAAAAATTACCTTTTACTTTAAATCCCAGTTTATTAAATAAATTATTCATCTTAACATTACTTACTTCCGTATCTGCTTTAATAATAGATATTTTATCTTCTTTTGCTTTATTCTCAGCATAAGAAATTAGTTTTTGAGCTAACCCTAATTTTCGATAATTCTCAGGTATTGCTAATCGATGGATAATAATAGATTTCTTATTGCTTGTTTCAACAATACCTTCATATTCTCCATTATCCTTACATATCGTGATTATACCCTTAATTATTTTATCTTCCTCATACATATATAATTCTTTATTATTAATATCTTCTTCGATTATTTGACGGTTTGGGTAATCAATAAAGTATTCATTTAGATATGGATATTGTTCAATCGAGGCTCCCCATTGAGGATTGTTCTCCATTGCCAATTCCTTTTTGATTGAAGCAAATAAATCACATATCTCATTCAAATCTTCTTTTGTTGCTAGTCTTATCATATTTACCTACTTCCCTAAACAAAATTTTGAGAATAATTCATCTAATAATTCATCTTTATAAGTTGAACCAATTATTTCGCCTAAAGTACTGTATGCATCACTTATATCTTGTGCTATCATTTCTAAAGGAACTTCATTTTGTGCTGATTCAATAGCATTTTTAATTGATTCTAAAGACTCCCTAACTAATGCTATTTGTCTTGCATTCGATAAATAGTTAAAGTCACTTGATTTTATCTTATTTAAATTAAACATTTCTTTAATTTTATTCTTTAATTTATCTAATCCGTTTGCATCTATGGTATTGCCATGAACAATTATGTAATCTTTTAGTTCTTCTTCATTTATTTTACTATCTAGATCACATTTGTTAATAAATATAATTTTATTAACATTATTATTGATATTTAATAAATCTAGATCTTCTTTAGTTAATTCTTCATTATTATTTAAAACAAGTATTATTAAATCAGCATTTTCGGCTTCTTCTTTACTTTTATCTACGCCAATTTTTTCTACTACATCATTTGTTTCCCTTATTCCTGCCGTATCTATTAGATTAAGTTTAATTCCATCTAAAGTAATAGATCCTTCAACTATGTCTCTTGTCGTACCCGCAATATCAGTAACAATTGCTTTCTTTTCATCTAATAAATGATTTAAGATACTACTCTTACCTACATTAGGTCTTCCAATAATAGCAACATTAATGCCATCTTTTATTATTTTTCCTTCTTTAGCACTAGATAATAAATCTTCTAAAGAACTCTCAATTTTCTTAAGTTCAGATATTACAATAGAATGGGTCATATCTTCAGCATCAGTTTCTTCTGGATAATCAAAATTAACTTCTAATCTTGCTTGTAATCCAACCAATATACTTCTATTATCTTCAATTTTCTTCGATAAATTACCAACTAGTCTAGATACCGCAAAACTCCTTGAAGCATCAGTATCGGATAATATTAAATCATTTATACCTTCAGCTTCAACTAAATCTATTCTTCCATTAAGATAAGCACGTCTTGTAAATTCTCCTCTTTCAGCTAATCGACAACCATTAGTTATAAGTAATTCTAATACTTTATTAGTTGTTGCAATCCCCCCATGGCAGTTAATCTCAACAACATCTTCCATTGTGAAAGTCTTAGGGGCACGCATTACCATAACTAATACTTCATCAATTAATTCTCCATTATCATGAATAAATCCATAGTTTATAGTATGAGTATTAACTTTAGTTAGATCATCACCTTTAAATATCTTATTAACAATACTTACAACATCAGTACCGCTCGTTCTAACAATAGAAATTGCTCCTACTCCTAAAGAAGTAGATATTGCACATATATTCTCATTCATAAGGTATATCCCTTTCTCCGTGTGTATTATAGCACATTTTTTAATTGAATAATAAAAAAAGAGGACTAATCCTCTTTTGGTTTAACAACTACATGTCTATTTGGTTCTTCTCCGACACTTTCCGTATATACATATTTGTTATCAGTTAAGATATTATGAATTACTCTTCTTTCATATGAATTCATATTTTCTAATTCAACTGGATTTTTAGTATTAGCTACTTCACGAGCTATATTCTTAGCTAATCTTTCTAAGTATTTAACTTGTTTTTCTTTATAATTTTCAACATCTAATATTAAATATGGATATTCATTAATTTCATTATAAACTACTTGTTTTACTACTGTAGTTAAAGCTTTTAATGTTTGTCCATTACGACCAATTAATATATTATTATGATCTGAATACATCTTAACTGTTATTTGATTATCTCTAATCTTTGATTCAAAAGATACATCAAGTCCCATATCTTTAGTAATCGAAGCTAAATACTCTTTAACAAAAACTACTACATCATCTAGTGTCGCAACGGATAAGTTAACTGTATCTTTCTTTAATAATCCACCTTTAGTAACTGTTTTCTTAACTATTAAACTTTCTACAGGAATATTTAATTCTTCACTTGCTTGATTTAATAATTCAGTTTCATCTTTTCCACTATATTCTTTATAATTCATCATCTTTTACCTACTTTCTTTAATACTAGCATTTGTACAACATTAAATGCATTAGTAACTACCCAGTAAAGAGCAATAGCTGATGGCAATTGAACAGAAGCTATACCAATAAATACTGTCATAAATATTAACATATATTTACTTTGTTTCATTTGTTCAGTTGATCCACTCATTGATGACATACTATTCTTAAACGATAATGCTGTAAACAATACTATTAGAACTATTAATATAATGTAATAATAATTACCATCTCTTATTCCTATTAAAGGAGTTGTTCCTAATTGAAATTTCCAAAACGAATTTTCAAATATTGCTGGAACTCGATTAATAGCTTCTAGAAAAGCAAAGAATAGTGGAAGTTGAATTAGTGATACTAAACAACTACTCATCGGATTAATTTGATATTTTTGATATAATGCTAGAGTTTCTTGACTTTTCTGCATCATCGAATCTTGATCAGTACGATTAGCATACTTTCTTTCTATCTTTTCCATTTCTGGTTGAATCTTCTTCATTGCTTCTGATTGTTTAGCTGTCTTAGCAGTAAATGGCATTATTATAAGTCTTATTATTAAACCTATAATCATTACTGATACACCATAATTACCAACAAACTTACCAAGTTTTATGATACACCATGCTAGAGGTCTAACAAATAAACCTACCCATAATCCATTATAAGATTTATTTTCATATACTTTCATATCTGAACATTTTGGTAAATCACTTAACTTAACGTTCATATATTTTTCGTTTTCTTTATATATCTCTAATAGTTTTTCATCTTCCGGTAAACAAAGAATATTAGAAGTTAAGCTTTGTCCCGTAGTCTCATTTATAACTCTCTTCTTATCTCCATCTACTAAAGTTTTAGTACAACCAGTCATTGTTAATAATATGATACATACTATTAATACTATTTTCTTTTTCATGTAATCACCTATTCATTAAGTCTATTATTGATTTTTCAAAAGTATGATAATCAATCAATAATGCACTTCTTTTCACTATTATAATATAATCTGTGTTATTTTTAAATAGATTTTTATTAGTTGTAATAATCATTCTTATTTGTCTCTTTAATTTATTACGAGTAACTGCATTACCTACTTTTTTTCCAACCGCTACTCCGAATCTTGGATATTCATAATTACTATCCTTATAATATATAGTACAAAATTTATTATATATTTTTTTATCATTATTTATAATAGAATCAAAATCTTTATGTTCTTTTACTATCTCATATTTTTTCATGAATACCCCTCTTTCTATTAATAAACTATTTAAAAAGAAAAAAATGTCACAAATGTGACCTTATTACTTACTTAAAACTTTACGTCCTTTAGCTCTTCTTGATTTTAATATTTTAGTATTTTTACGTGCAAAGAATCCGTGTTTTTTAGCTTTTTTACGATTATTTGGTTGATAAGTTCTTTTCATTTTCACACCTCCACATCAAACGCAAGGTTATTATATACTAAAATGTTAATAAAAGTCAACAAAATATGGCTTAATATAAGCAAATTTAGTACTTTTCAACTTTTTAACAATCTTTGTTAATAACTATAATGTTGAAAAAGTTATCAAATTTTGAAAATTTGTTGAAATCGTTGAAAACTCAAGAAAAGTGTTATATTATAGTAGATAAATTGTTTATAAGTATGTTGAAAAGTATGTTGATAAGATCTTTGGTTCTTTTTTATTTTGCTTTTTTAACAATTATGATTTACAATTTACTTAGTTAAGACTAAGGCAGGTGGGTTTAATGGATAATGAGAAATTTTTTAATGATTTTCTACAATGTATAAGCACCAAAATTACCCCTATTTCATATAACACCTGGTTTGCTAATGTGAAATTATTGAGTAATGAAAATAATAATTTAGTATTTGAAGTAGAAAATAAATATAAAAAAGATTATATTAAACAATATTATGATGATTTAATCGATGAAGTTTTAGATCAACTTACTTCTTCTAATTATACTTATGATGTTAAATCTAGTGATGAAGTTGAAGAAGTTAAAGTTGTTGTAGAAACCGAATTACCAAAATTTAAGAGAAATAATTCAGGATTACAGCCAAACTATACTTTTAATAATTATATAGTTGGTGAATCTAATAGACTTGCACAAATGACAGCTATGGCGGTAGCGGAAAATCCTGGTATGGTTTATAATCCTTTCTTTATATATGGTAAAAGTGGTGTTGGTAAGACACACTTAATGCATGCTATTGGTAATTATATTCAAGAGAATTCTAATAAAATTGTATTATATGTATCAATCGACACTTTCATAAATGACTTTATAAATATTAATATAGCAAGAAAAAGTGAAGATAATTCAGATTTAGTAGAACAGTTCAAAAATAAATATAGAAATGTCGATGTATTAATAATCGATGATATTCAATTATTAAGTAATGCTACTAAGACACAAGGAGAATTCTTTAATACTTTCGAATATCTTCATCAATCTAATAAACAGATAATTGTTAGTAGTGATCGTAGTCCGGATGATTTAAAATTGTTGGAAGATAGATTACGAACAAGATTTGCTTGGGGATTAACCGTATGTATTAGTCCACCCGACTATGATTTAAGAATAAAGATATTAAAAAATAAATTAATTGGCTTAGAAATAGGTTCGATGATAAAGGATGAAGTATTAGAATATATTGCAAATAACTTCGATAGTGATGTTAGACATCTAGAAGGTGCTTTGAATACAATATATGCAAATGTATCCTTAATGAAACCTAAAGAAATTAACTTAGAATTTGCCGTAGAAGTACTGAGAAATAGTATAGGTTCTAATATCTATATAACTAATAATGTAGCTAAGATTCAAAAAGCTGTAGCTGATTACTTCGATTTAACGGTAGAAAATCTAAAAAGTAAGAAAAGAACAGCCAATATTAACTTAGCTAGACAAATAGCAATGTACTTGTGTAAGATGACTACATCGGAAACACTAGATCGAATTGGACTCGAATTCAACCGAGATCATGCAACAGTAATCCATGCATCAGATAAAATTGAACAAGAGTTGAAAACTAGTGAAGAAAGACAAAAGCAAATTAAAGAAATTAAAGTTAGAATTGCAAATTAAAGTTAATAACTTAATAATTTTTAACAATAATTTCTAATAAATATTATAAAAAATAACTAAAATAAGGCAAAAATAGAAGTTATTAACATTATTAACCTCTATAATAATAAAAATAATAAAAAAAGAAAGAAGGAAATCAAATGAAATTTTCAATTAAAAAGAATATTATTTTAGAACAATTAACAAATGTAAGTAAGGCAATATCAACAAGAAATATTATACCTATATTAAATGGTATTAAATTTGAACTAACAAGTGAAGGATTATATTTATTAGCTAGTGATTCTGATTTAACTATTAAATCATTTATAAGTAGTTCTGATATTGAATCAATAGATGAAGTAGGATCTATTATTATTCAAAGTAAATATATATTAGATATAATCAAGAAAATGCCTAGCGATATTATTAACTTTGAAGTAGTAGATGGACTTAAGATAATGATTTATACAGAAACTAGTCAATATAATCTAAATTGTTTAAATAGTTTAGATTATCCAAATATTGATTTAAGTTTAAATGAAAGTTTTGTTACTTTAACTAGTAGTGAACTTAAGAAAATGATTAGACAAACAATATTTGCTATATCTACTCAAGAATCTAGACCATTATTAACAGGTTTAAATATTAAAGTAAATGGTAATATATTAGAAGTAGTAGCAACAGATTCATATAGATTAGCTAAGAAAACAATTAATTTAACAAATGTATATGATAATGTTGTAGATATGGTTATTCCAGGAAAAGTTATGAGTGAACTTGATAAAATATTAGATGATAGTGAAGAAAATGTTGAAATCCATATATTTAATAACAAAGTATTATTTAAATATAAGAATATTTTATTCCAATCTAATTTATTAAATGGACAATATCCTAATACAGATAATTTTATACCTACGGAATTCTTACATGTTATAACTGCAAATCTAAATGATTATTTCTCATCTATTGATAGAGCAGCTTTATTAACACAAAGTAAAGAAAAGAATATTGTTAAGATGGATGTAGTTGAAGATGAAATAAGAATAAGTTCTTATGCTTCTGAAATAGGTAAAGTAGAAGATCGTATTAAGATTAAGAGAAATAGTAATGATGATTGTTCTATTTCATTCAGTGCTAAGTTTATGATGGATGCATTAAGAACATTAGAAAGTGATGAAATAATAATATTTATGAATACTGATTCTAAACCAATAGTTATTAAATCAGCTACTGATGAGTCATTAATTCAACTTATTTTACCAATTAAAACATATTAAGAGAAAAAATATCTCTTTTTTTTTACTTTCAACTATAATTCGACAATTATTTTAATATTAATATGTTAAGGTAGCCTCCCAAAAGGAGGTGATTGTTTGAATAATTATCGAATAAGTGAGTTTACTCTTGCTATTGTTCCGCATGGAAATAATGAATCTATATGTTATGAAATAGATGATAAAATTATAGTAAAGAAGAAAACTAACTTTATAATAAGCAAGAATTGTATTAATTTTGGAAGTTCAATGTCAGGAAGAAAAGATTTTACAGAACATCTTACTGGCTATATATATAAAGCTCCTATTCTCGTTCATGAAGAGAAAAAGTTAATATTCTTCCCTACTGCATCAACGAGAAATAAGGATTGTAGTTGGATAAACTTAGATAATATTGATTATACTTATTATGATAATGATAAAAAACTAACAAAAATCGTATTTGTTAATGGTTTAGTGTTAGATTTTAATATATCTTTAAATATTATTAACAATCAAATTTATCGTGCTACGAGATTAGAACATAATTTAAAGAAAATATATCGATAAAACATACTTTTTCTTTTTTATACCCTTATTTTATGATATAATTATATTGTGGTATAGGTGTACTTAAAAATACATAAATGCTCTTAAATTAGAAATTAGGGGGTAAAAATGCAAATATTAGATTTAAAACTTCTGAATTTTCGCAACTATGATAAACTAGAATTGCAATTTAATCCTTATAAGAACATTATCATTGGAAAAAATGGTATGGGAAAGACTAATATAGTAGAAGCAATTTATGTACTAGCATTAACTAAATCATTTAGAGGATCTAAAGAAGATGTAATTATTAAATATAATACAGATTTAGCTAGAGTCGAAGGAACTATTAAAGATAAATATAAAGATACCTATAAAGTTATTGTTAAGAGTAATGAAAAGAAAATTAAGATTAATAATACTAATATAGATAGAATATCTGATTATATATCGAGAATTAACATAGTACTATTCACATCTGAAGATTTAAAATTAATTAAAGATACTCCTAATACTAGAAGAAAGTTAATAAATATTGAATTATCACAGTTTAGTAATGATTATTTGAAAATATTAACGATGTATAACAAAGTTTTAAAACAAAGAAATTCTTATTTAAAAACTTTATATATTAATGGTAATGCTTCTAAGGATTATTTAGATATACTTACTAATCAATTAATTGAAATAGGTATGAAAGTAAATAAATATCGTGCTGAGTTTATTAATAATATAAGTAAATATATTGAAGATAATTATAAAAAGATAACTAAGAAAGATGGACTTAAACTTGTTTATAAGTCAGACTTTATTAACAAAACAAAAGAAGAATTGCTTAAAATATATAAAAGAGAATTAAATAGAGATATTACTTTAGGTAAAACTAATATTGGAATTCATAGAGATGACTATGAGTTTTACTTAAATGATAAGAATTTAAAAGATTATGGTTCTGAAGGAGAACAGAAGAATGCAATAATATCTTTAAAACTTGCAGAAATTAATATTTTTAAGGAAGAAAAAGAAGTAAATCCTATATTAATATTAGATGATTTATTTAGTGAATTAGATCAACAAAAGATAAATAATATACTAAAGTTTATAAGTGAAGATATTCAAACATTTGTTACAACGACAGATTTAAAGAAAGTTTCCAAAAAATTAATGGAGAATAGTAAAGTATTCAAAGTTGATAATGGAAATGTATTGGAGGGATAATATGAAGAATGATTACAATGATAGTGATATTCAAGTACTTGAAGGACTAGAAGCTGTAAGAAAACGACCTGGTATGTATATTGGTACTACTAGTGAAAGAGGATTACACCATCTTGTATGGGAAATTGTAGATAATGCTGTTGATGAAGCTCTAGCTGGATATTGTACAGAAATTGAAGTTACTATTGAAAAGAATAATGTAATTAAAGTAAGAGATAATGGTCGTGGAATGCCAACAGGTATTAATGAAAAAACAGGATTATCTACTATTGAAACAATATTTACGGTATTACATGCTGGAGGTAAATTCGGCGGTGGCGGATACAAAGTTAGTGGTGGATTACATGGTGTAGGCGCATCAGTTGTAAATGCCCTATCTGATTGGCTAGAAGTAAAAGTTTATAGGGATGGAAAAATACACTTTCAAAGATTCGAAAATGGTGGACATCCGGCTGGAAATCTTCAAGTAATTGGTGAATGTGATGAAAATAATACGGGAACGGAAGTAAGATTTAAGGCAGACCCAGAAATATTTAAAGAAACGACTATCTATAATTATGATATTCTAGAACAAAGATTAAGAGAATTAGCATTCTTAAATAAAGGTATAAAAATTTATTTAAAAGATGATCGTGAAGATGAAAAAGATGCTGTATATCATTATTTAGGTGGTATTAAAGAATATGTTGAAATGTTAAATACTAATAAAACTCCATTACATAAGGAAGTTATTTATGTTGAGGGAGAAAAAGATGGAATAATCGTTGAAGTTGCTATGCAATATAATGATGGTTATAATTCAAATGTCTATAGTTTTACTAATAATATTCATACTATAGAAGGTGGAACACATGAAGATGGTGTAAAACAAGCATTAACAAGAACTATTAATAATTATGGTAAAAATGCTAAATTATTAAAAGACAATGATGATCCCCTACTTGGTGATGATGTTCGTGAAGGTTTAACAATGATTGTTTCATGTAAACATCCAGATCCTCAATTTGAAGGTCAAACTAAGACTAAACTTGGTAATTCGGAAGTAAGAAAGATTGCTTCAGATATCTTTAGTGAAGGATTAGAAAGATTCTTAATGGAAAATCCAGAAGAAGCTAAGATGATTGTTGAAAAATGTACTACGGCTTCAAGAGCTAGACTTGCAGCTAAGAAAGCGCGTGAAGCTACTCGTCGTAAAGGTGGACTTGATAATATTAACTTCATGGGAAAACTTACAGATTGTAAGAGTAAAGATCCTAGTGAATGTGAAATATTTATAGTCGAAGGTGATTCGGCTGGTGGATCTGCTAAAGACGGAAGAAATTATATGACACAAGCTATATTACCTTTAAGAGGAAAAATATTAAATGTTGAAAAAGCGAGATTAGATCGTGCTTTAGCAAATGAAGAAATAAGAAGTATGATTACGGCATTTGGTACTGGTATTGGTGAAGAATTTGATATTAATAAATTAAGATATCATAAGATAATTATCATGACCGATGCTGATGTTGATGGAGCGCATATTAGGACATTGTTACTAACCCTATTCTATCGTTTCTTTAAACCAATAGTTGAGGGGGGATATGTATATGCAGCAACTCCTCCTCTATATAAGATTACTTATGGAAAAAATCAAAAATTAGCAATGACTGATGAAGAACTTGCAAAGATTTTGCAAGAAATTCCTGAAAATACTAAAAAAGAAATAAGTAGATTTAAAGGTTTAGGAGAAATGGATGCAATTGAGTTAAGAGAAACTACTATGAGTCCAGAAAATAGAATATTAAGACAAATTACAGTAGAAGATGCAATGGCTGCTGATGCTGCATTTGAATTATTAATGAGTGATAATGTTGAGCCAAGACGTGATTTTATCGTTGAAAATGCCCATTATACTGTTAATATTGATGTATAGGAGGTTTTAAGATGGATACAGATACAAATATTAATAAAGATGTTGTAAAAACTAATATAGTTGAAGAAATTAAGAAATCATTCCTAGAATATTCAATGAGTGTTATTGTAGCTCGTGCTCTACCTGATTTAAGAGATGGTTTAAAGCCAGTTCATAGAAGAATACTATATTCTATGTATGAGGGTGGATATACTCCTGATAAACCATTTAGAAAGTCTGCTAAGACTGTTGGTGAAGTTATGGGTAATTACCATCCACACGGAGACTCATCAATTTATGATGCAATGGTTCGTATGGCTCAAACATTCTCTTATAGATATGTTTTAATTGATGGTCATGGAAACTTTGGATCAATGGATGGTGATGGCGCGGCAGCAATGCGTTATACAGAAGCTAGATTATCTAAGCT
>CAZKFB010000018.1:13952-22327 GCA_964551965.1 uncultured Muribaculaceae bacterium | reverse complement strand
GAGGTGGATCTAAATAACGAACTGTCATTGGTAATCCTTTTAATTCTTTATACATAGCAATGAAATCACCTTTTTGATAAGGAATTAAATTATTTAAATATTTTTCTCTATCTTCAACAGACCCAGATAGAATCATTTTTCTTAAATTGAATATTCTTTCATCATCGAAGAACATGTGTTCAGTACGGCATAGTCCAATACCTTCAGCACCAAGTTCAATAGCTTTAGCAGTATCTCTTGGAGTATCAGCATTTGTTCTAACACCTAAACGACGATATTTATCAGCCCATTCCATAACACGGCCAAATTCACCAGCAATCTTAGCATCAACTGTAGGTATTTCTCCATCATAGATTTTACCTGTAGTACCATCAATTGAGATTACATCTCCTTCGTGATATATTTTACCACCTAAAGTAAATTGTTTATTTGCTTCATCCATGATAATTTCACCACATCCAGATACACAGCACTCACCCATTCCACGAGCAACAACAGCAGCATGACTAGTCATTCCTCCACGAACAGTTAAAATACCTTGAGCAGCTTTCATACCCGTAATATCTTCAGGACTTGTCTCTAATCTTACTAAGATAACTTTTTTCTTATCTTCAGCCCATTTAACGGCATCTTCAGCTGTAAATACAACTGAACCACAAGCAGCTCCCGGAGAAGCTCCTAATCCTGCCCCAATAGGAGTAGCACTCTTGATTGCATTAACATCAAATTGAGGATGTAATAATGTATCTAAGTTTCTTGGATCAATCATTAATACTGCTTCTTCTTCAGTACGCATTCCTTCATCTACTAAATCACAAGCAATTTTTAATGCTGCTTGAGCAGTACGTTTACCATTTCTTGTTTGTAACATATAAAGTCTACCATGTTCAACAGTAAATTCCATATCTTGCATATCACGATAATGGCTTTCTAGAGTTTTACAAACTTCCTTAAATTGTTCAAATGCTTCAGGGAATTTAGTTTCCATTTCAGCAATCTTCATTGGTGTACGAACACCAGCAACAACATCTTCACCTTGTGCATTAGTTAAGAATTCACCAAATAGACCTTTTTCTCCTGTAGCTGGGTCACGAGTGAATGCTACACCAGTACCACAATCATCACCCATATTACCAAATGCCATAGATTGAACGTTAACAGCAGTTCCCCAAGAATAAGGAATGTCATTATCTCTTCTATAAACATTAGCACGAGGATTATCCCAAGAACGGAATACAGCTTTAATAGCTCCCATTAATTGTTCTTTAGGATCATCAGGGAAATCTTCACCTATTTTATTTTTGTATTCTTCTTTAAATTGATATGCCAATTCTTTTAAGTCTTCAGCAGTTAATTCAACATCTTGCTTAACTCCCTTAGCGTTCTTCATCTTATCGATTAATTCTTCAAAGTATTTCTTTCCTACTTCCATAACAACATCAGAATACATTTGAATAAATCTTCTATAACAATCCCAAGCCCATCTTGGATTTTGTGATTTTTCAGCTAGTACTTCAACAACTTCTTCATTTAAACCTAAATTAAGAATTGTATCCATCATACCAGGCATACTTGCTCTAGCTCCAGATCTTACAGAAACTAATAATGGATTTTCTTTATCTCCAAATTTCTTTCCTGTAATACTCTCCATTTTAACGATATATTCATTAATTTGACTTTGAATCTCTTCATTAATTTCTCTACCATCTTCATAGTACTTTGTACATGCTTCAGTAGTAATAGTGAATCCTTGTGGAACTGGAAGTCCAATGTTTGTCATTTCAGCAAGGTTAGCACCTTTACCACCTAGAAGGTTTCGCATATCTGCATTACCTTCAGTAAATAAATATACATATTTCATATAATCATCCTTTCATACTCTAATATTATATCAATACTGAATATTTTAGACAATAATTATTACCCTTTTTTACATATTATTTTTGCTGTTTATAAGTAATATTATAATTACTAGGACCTTCAATAGATTTTCCGGATAAATCAAATCGAGATCCATGACATGGACAATCCCAAGTAAGCTCTGTTTCATTAAATATTAAACTACATCCTAAATGGGGACATTTATTAATAACTATATGTTCTTCTCCATTATCATCAGTATAAATACCTACATTTACTCCCTTTATCTTTGTAAATCTTATATGATCAGTATACCAATTCTTATTTTTAATTGTTTTTGAATTTATAAATGAATACATATTATTAATTAAATATAGAGGATATTTAATACTGATACTCAAATTATTTTTTCTTTTAGGATTAACTAGATTGCTATATTTATTATTCTTATTGGCAATTAAATCATGAATAACTGAACATGCTACCATACTATTAGTCATTCCCCAAGTATTATATCCGGTTGCTATATATAAATTATTATCAATTTCACCAATATATGGTAAATAATCCTTCGTTATAATATCGATATTGGACCAAACATATTCAGGTTTTAATTTAATTAATTTTTTAAAACTATCAGCATCATTTTGAGAATATGCTAAATTATTAGAATTTATGAGTATTAATTTATATTTATCTTCAACATAACGAATAGATAAAGTTGGTAACTCATTAGTTATTGCTTGAAAGTTATTATTACTATCATCTTTTATAAGTGCAATATAGGATTTTTCTAAAGAGCATTTTAGAGGCATTAGATAAGGAAATAAAAAGTAAGGATAATGAGTACAAAGAATAACATATTTAGTTTTAATAGTATGATTATTAGATCTTACTAAATAGTAATCTTTATTTTTTATAATCTTTTTAACACAACTATTTTCATAAATAGGTATTTTATCTTTAATGATTTCTTTTAAGCCATTTAGATATTTTATTGGATTAAAAGTATATGTTTCTCCACATTTAATTCCCCTTTTCACTTTTAAACCATCAGGAAGTATAGTTATACTTTCTACATTACAACCAAAACTAGTCAATAATTCCTTTTCTTTATCTAACTTTTTAGTATTACTAAAAGTAAATAGATAGCTATCAGATTCTTGTTTATCACAATCTATATTATTAGAATCTATTATGTCTATTATTTTATCTATTGCTTCTCTTTGGAATTCGTAATATAACTTAGCACATTCATAGTTTCTTATTTTATTAATTTTTTCATAGATACCATCTTGAAGATATGTTATCTTAGCTGTACTTTTAGAAGTTATTCCTGAGCCTATTATATTCTTTTCTAATAAACATACTTTATAATTATCATTTAGAAATGAATAAGCAATAGATAGACCAGTTATGCCTCCACCAATAATTACAATATCGACATTCTTATCTTCATCTATTACTTTAATATCATTATTATTTAAATAATTAGACCAAATACTTTTATTTTTCATATTTTCACCAATATTATTTTGGTCAACATCTTATAATTTATTTATGATATTCGTTTATTAATTTTAAAACAGGTCCGGGTACATATTTATCGATTGGTTTATTATAGTAAATAAAATCCCTTACCATACTAGAAGATACTCTTCCAGCAATACCTGCTCTTACATACATCGTATCAATACCTGACGCTTCATAGTTGGCATAAGCTTGATTTTCTTCTTCTGCTAAATCGATAGAATCACGTAAGCCTTTTATGATTATACTTACTCCTTCACGAGTAGCTAAGTCTACTGTTGCTCCTTCATATATTAGAACTCTTACATTATTAAGTCCCATTTCTTTGAATACACTTTCCATAGCTTGAGCCATTAATTCGGCAGAATAATGTCTTGTTTTCTTTTTATTAACTCCAATATTGACGATTAATTCATCAAATAAATTAGCTGAAGTTTCTACAACATGTAGGTGTCCATTAGTAAATGGATCGAAACTTCCGGGATATAGTGCTATTTTTCTTTTATTCATTTTTATTCTTCCTTTCTAATTTTATAATTTGTCCCTCCGTTAAATACGAAGTATTTATAAATTCTTCTTTTGCTTCATCGACATATTCTTGTTTATCAATTTCGGGATAAGTGTGAAATAAATATAGATTGCCGACATTAGCTTCACGAGCTATTCTTCCGGCTTCATAAGCATATAAATGACCTGATTTGCCTTTATCTTGTCCTCTTAAGAATGAAGCTTCACAGATTAGAGCATCAGCATTTTTACTAAATCCCGGTAACCTATTTTGATATTCAGTATCACTTGAATAAACAAGAGTTGTAGCACTTGATTCTAGTTTTATCGAATAAGTATCGATTGGATGTGATGTCTTATTAAATAGAACTTGAATAGGTCCAATATGTAATTTAGTATTACTTTTATATTTATGGAAATTAAAATAATTAACATTTTTGGAATTTGCTAAATAATCATAATCGATTGGATCACTAGTTAAAAAGCATGGTGTTTTCCACTCACCAAAAGATACATCACTTTTTCTTTTTGGTTCTGGTAAGTAAACATCAATTTTCGAATCAAGATAACCTAGTTTATGAGCAACATAAGACATATTTGCTATTGCTTGCAAATCTCCATAATGATCAGGATGTAAGTGACTTATAATAATAGATAAATTTTTTAAATCTTTTAAAATATCTAATTCCCTCGAACAACCAAATCCAGCATCGAGCATAATATTTGTATTATTTTCACTCACTAAGAATGATGAACAATTCATATTCCCTTTTGGATAAGGTGCTACTGTACCTAAAACACTCACTTGCATAATAAACTCTTAACCTCACTAACTAAATACTCTAGTTCAATATTAAAATTATTTAAAACTAAATCATAATCACTAGAATCATATTGAATTCCATTTTTCTCTCTTTCATAAGCATAAGACTCACTTATGTTATCTCTTTTTACTACTCTTTTAATTCTCTCAATTAAAGGGGCCGTAACTAATACTTTTAAATCACACATATCAAATAAATCTGATATTGGTAAGAAATTCCAATCAATTATAAGATTTTCTTCATGAGCAATAATTTCTTTTAATCTCACTAGTATTAATTCATATATTCTTGCATTATACTTTTCCATTAATTCTTGTGATGAAAATAATAAACTTCCAAGTACTTTTCTATCGACTTTTTCTTCTCTAGGTAAATTAAACCAACTCAATACTTCATTATATAGATTTATATCTAATAATTCATGAGCAAGTTCATCAATATGAATAACTTTAATACTTAGACTCTCACCAATATAATTAGTTACACTAGTCTTTCCTGAACCTTGCGGTCCTGTAATTCCAATTAACATATAACCACTTCCTGATTAAATTATATTAGAATACTAATCATAAATAAAATACATATATTTCATTACATATCATAACCGATAGTTATATTAAGAAAAATAAAAAAATTAGAAGTTAATCTTCTAATTTAATAAACATACGATAGTAATCACTTTCTCTTTTATAAATAGCTATTTTCTCATTATTTCTTTTAAATAGTACAAATGGTTTTTCTGAAATACTTAAATCAAATTTCACTCCGTTAGTAACACTTTTATATACAGCTATATATAAACTATTTGTATCGATAACATCTAGATCTAATACATCTTCTATATCGAGTAATTTATAATTGTTATTTTCAATATCTTTAAGTGTATATGAATCCTCTATTTTAAAGTTCCCTTGTTTGGTTCTAACTAAACTCTTCATACATGTTGGTATATTTAAAGAATTACCAATATCTCTAATCAAACTTCTAATATATGTTCCCTTAGATACTAGACATCTAAATTTAACTACATTATCATTAATACCTAATACTTCAATTTCTCTAATATCCACTATTCGACTTGGAAGGTCTATTATTTCATTATTTCTTGCATATTCATATAGTTTTTTTCCTTTAACTTTAACTGCCGAATATATTGGTACTTCCTGATTATATTCTCCCTTAAAACTATTTATTGTCTTTATAATTTCATCATTACTAATATTAGACTCTTTTTCTTCTAATGTATTACCCGTTATATCTAGAGTATCAGTTGCTATACCAATTATCATTTCAGCAATATATTCCTTATATTTACTAGTTAATGTATCAGATAGTTTCGTATATTTACCAATTGTTATAACTAACACTCCGGTTGCAATTGGATCTAAAGTTCCAGTATGACCAATCTTCCTTGTATTTAAAATATGGCTTAATTTGTTTACTACATCTCTACTAGTAAAATTTTCTTCTTTATTTACTACCAAAATTCCATTCATATAAACACCTTCAATAAATTTATTATCTCTCATAAAAATTAAAACTACAAGAAAAAAAGAAAGGATTATTTTTCACTTTCTTCTTTTTCATGAATACTCTCAATTATTTTTTCAATTTTTTGTCCATATTCAATTGAATTATCATACTCGAATAATAATTCAGGAGTATGTCTAAGATCTATTCTATTTGCTAAAACTGTTCTTAAATATGGAGCAGCAACTTTAAGATTTTCTTCAACGCTTTTTAAGTCTTCATCTCCCATATATGTATAATATACGCGAGCATAAGATAAATCATTAGTTACCTCACAGTCAGTTAAAGTAATGTGTTTAAGAGTTTCATCTCTTGCTTCTAATAACATTATACTAGATAGTTCTTTTAATACTTGAGATGAAATCTTATCTATTTTAACACTCATCTTTTAACCTCAACATTTTCGTAAGTTTCGAAAACGTCGCCTTCTTTAATATCATTATAACCTTCGATAGTTATACCACATTCAAATCCAGACTTAACTTCTTTAACTGATTCTTTTCCTCTTTGAACTGATGCAATCTTACCATCATAGATGATTACACCATCACGAACGATTCTAACTTGACTAGAATTCTTCATGACTCCACTAGTTACCATAACACCAGCAATTGTTCCAACTTTAGAGAATTTAAATAATTGTCTTACTTCGGATTCCCCTGTAACAACTTCTTCGTATTCTGGATCAAGCATACCTTTCATAGCTGCTTCCATCTCTTCTACTACTTTATAGATAATTGTATAAAGTCTTAATTCAACATTGTATTCTTTAGCAATTTCTTTTGTCTTATTAGAAGGTACTACATTAAATCCAATTACGATGGCATTGCTCGCTTGAGCAAGTATAATATCAGACTCAGTAATAGTTCCAATACCACTTCTAATAACTTTAATTTTTACGCCTTCAACATCAATTTTTTCTAGTGAATTACGAACAGCTTCTTCGCTTCCACGAACATCACATTTAAGTACTACATTAATTTCTTTAATACCTGATTGAATAGATGCAAATAGTTCATCTAGTGATAAAGTTGGACGTTTGAAAGATTGTTCTTTGGCTTGAATTGAACGTTTCTCAGCTATCTTAGTTGCTTCCTTAACTGATTCAAAAGCCATGAACTTATCTCCGGCTGAAGGATTACCAGAAAGACCAGTAATTTCAACTGGTGTAGAAGGTCCAGCCTCAACAATATCATTACCTAAATCATCTTTCAATGTTCTAACAATACCATGATTTACACCAACAACAATTGGATCTCCAAGTCTTAATGTACCATTTTGAATTAATAAACTTGCAACTCCACCTAAGTTCTTATCAATACGAGATTCAATTACTGAACCTATTGCATAACGATTAGGATTTGCTTTTAATTCAGACACTTCAGCAATAGCTAAAAGAGTTTCTAGTAATTTATCAACACCTAATCCAGTCTTTGCACTTATCTTAACGAATGGAATAGTTCCACCCCATTCTTCAGGAGTTATATTAATCTCAGCCATTTCTGTCATTACTCTTTCAGGATTAGCTGTTTGTTTATCTATCTTATTAACAGCTACTACAATTGGTACATTTGCAGCTAAAGCATGATCAACTGCTTCTTTAGTTTGTGGCATTACACCATCTTCAGCCGAAACAATAATTATAACAATATCAGTAACTGATGCTCCTCTTGCACGCATTTCTGTGAAAGCCGCATGTCCTGGAGTATCAATAAATGTTAATTTATTTCCTTGGTACTCAATTTGATATGCACCGATAGCTTGTGTAATACCGCCAGCTTCACCCTCAGCAACATGACTGTTTCTAATATAATCAAGTAAAGTAGTTTTACCATGATCAACATGTCCCATAATTGTAATTACTGGAGGACGATTCACTAAATCACTTTCATCATCGACAATTTCATAATTTTCAAAATTACTTATATCTTGTGTCTCTTCTTTTTTAAGTGTCTTATCATATTCTGTACATACTATTTCAGCAATTTCAAAATCAATTGATTGAGGTAGACTTATCATCATTCCTAAAGTAATTAGTTTCTTAACTAATTCAACGCCAGGAACACCAATCTCGTCTGCTAAATCTTGAACAGTCATTCCTTCTTTGTATAAAACTATAGAATC
>CAZKFB010000018.1:0-13942 GCA_964551965.1 uncultured Muribaculaceae bacterium | reverse complement strand
TTTTTCTTTATTTTTATACATTTCTTTTTTCTTACTTAAGTATTCTTGATTCTTATTTTTGTTTTCTGCTTTTTTATTTATCTTTTCTTTTGATACTGTGTGAGTTTCACTTATGTATTTAATATTATCATAATCCATAATATCATCAACAACGTCATCAATAGCATCCGTTTCTTCACTTGTAAGTTCAGCATCAGCACTTATTAGATTCATTGTATTATCTAACATGATAATAGCTTCATCATCTAATTGATCATCTTTTGAACTAACTTTAATTCCAAGTTCCTTACATTTATTTAAAACATCTTGAACTGTAAAATTCATTTCTTCTGCATATTCTTGTACACTCATCATATTATCCACCTCTTATCTTTTTATTTTAAGTTTTAACGTATCATATACCTCATCAGGTACTTTAGTTTCTAGCACCCTATCTAATATTTTCTTCTTTTTAGCTTCATCTATAACATTTTCATCTAATTTTATATAACAACCATGACCATTTAATTTTCCTGTGTCATCAACGATAATCTCATCGCCGTTTTTAACTATGCGTGCTAGTTCATACTTAGGAAATTTTTCTCTTGTAACAACACACATACGCATAGGTATTTTCTTCATTAATTATTTCCCTCTTCTTGGATTTGTGTCATAGTCTTTATTTCAATTTTAAATTTAGTTAATCTACTAGCTAAACGAATATTCATTCCTTGTTTTCCAATTGCTAGTTTTAAATTATCGTCAGGTACAATAGCTAATGCTAAATTTTCCTTAGTATTATCAATTATACTAACAATTACATCTTTAGCTGGGTTTAAAGCATTCTTAATGAATTCTGATTGATCTTCACTCCATAATACTAAATCTACTTTTTCACCATTTAATTCTGAAAGAATACTTGCAATTCTCGAACCACGTTCACCAATACAAGTACCTATAGCATCAATTCTTTCATTATTAGATGAAACAGCAACTTTAGATCTAACTCCAGCCTCTCTTGCAACACCATGAAGTTCAAGAGTTCCATCTTGGAATTCAGGAATTTCTGATTCAAATAGACGTTTAACAAATCCATAATGTTTTCTTGTACATAAAACTAGAGGTCCTTTAGTTGTAGCTTCAACTTTTGAAATATATACTTTAATACTAGAACCCATTGTAACTGTTTCGTTTGGAATCATTTCTGATTTAGGTAAGATACCTCTCGTTCTTCCTAAATCTACATAGTAGTTCTTAACATCTTCCATAGCAAGTGTTCCAACCATGATTTCATCTTGTTTATCAGCAAATTCAGAAATAATAGAATTTCTTTCTGCTTCTCTAATTTTTTGTGTAACAACTTGTTTACAAGTAGATGCAGCAACACGACCAAAATCTTTTGGTGTAACTTCTTCTTCGATAGTTTCTCCAACCTTTATTCCTGGAACCATCTTTTCAGCATCTTCAAGTAATATTTGTGCGTCTTCATTAATCTCAGGATCTAAATAAATGATATTTCCTTCTTCATCAGTAGATTCTTCTCCTTCAATATAATCTTCAACGACTACAAAGTAACGAATTACCTTAAATTCACCAGTCTCACGATTAATATCAATTTTAACATTAGTCTTAGAATCATAATTTTTCTTATATGCTGTAATTAAACCTTGTTCCATTGCATCATACACAGTATCTTCATCAATATTCTTTTCTTCAATAATATTCTTTAGTGCTTTAATAAATTCTTTGCCATTCATATTTTTAACCTCTTTCCTTACTAGATACATCTAATATATATTCACTTTCAATTAAATCATATTCATCAAGAATAGGATTTATCTTATTTGTTGCTTCTACAATAGTATCGATATCAATATAATCATTTTTATCTAAAATTATTTTTAAATAGTTATATTTGCCTTCAACTTCCCATGTTACCGAATCAACAATTAAATTCATTTCATTCATTGCTGGTGTAATAAGTTCTTCAATTTTACTTAAAATGCTATCCATAAATTCCTCCTAAACAATAACAAAAGTGGGAATTTCTGCCCACTTAATACGTCAATATAAGTATATCATAGTGACTCTTGCCTGTAAAGAACTATTTATTTTTTTTATTATTCTTTTTAGCAATGTATCTAACTTTTACTCCTCTTTCACGAGCAAACATTTTTTTAACACCTTTTGGTAGGTTCTTTTTAATAGTCTTCATAGATTTCCCTCCTTAAATTCATGAGTATTATAGCACATTATTTTGTTATTCTGCAATTATTTTAATAAATGTTTTGACAAAGGCATTCCTTTATTAGATAAATAATAGTTTGTATCAAATAGAACATGTTTTAATTCATCATTAGATTTAAAATCATATTTAATTTTAGTATTATTTGCTTTGTATTGTTTAGATAGTTTTATTACATAATCAATTGCAACCATTATTTCAGATCCGGCAGTTAAGAATACTGATGCCATTAAAATATCTTTATCCAATAGGACAAATTCTATCAATGGTTTAATAAATCTAATATCTAAAAGATATGTTTGGAATATATAAATTATTCCCATTACAGTAGATATACCTAAAACCCACATTTTAGCACGGCCAATAAATGATGATTTAGTTTTAAGACCAATTAATGCTGCAATAACATTAATTAGTGCAATTATTATTTCTAAGGCCGCAATTATATAATAAATAGGATAATATATGGCAACAATTAGAATTATAACGATTCCAAATACTTTATCAGCAACGGTATCAAGAACACATCCAAATAGACTTTGAACATGAAATGTTCTTGCAAAAAGCCCATCGAAAAAATCCGTTAATAGAACACAAGATACAAATATTATTATTCCTAATGGAGATAATATTCTCCAAACAAAAGGAAGAATAAATGTTGCAAGTAAACGAATTAAAGTTAATGCATTAACAAATACTTTCATCTTATCACCTAACTATAAATAATTCTATATTGATTACTTTCCTGTATCATTTCAATTGATTTAATAGAATTGTTTTCAACTACAACCATTGTATCATAATTTATATCATTATGGTTAATAGTATAATTATATATTACTTCCGAATCTTTCTTCCTCTTTGTACTTTGATTACTATTTAAAATACTAACTAATTTAGTTGGATTTAAGAATTCATAATTAATTCCATTAAATAATTCTTGGTTTATATTTTCCTTATCTAATACAATCTCGAATACTTGATCATCTTGAACTTTAAATTTCTTTGTTATATCTTGGTTTTCAATTAAACCAGTAATAACACCATCATGTACTTCAGCATTAATTCTTGTCTCATAGTTATTAATAACGGAAGTAAATTCAATTGAAACATCTTTGTTTGCAAGATTATCTAGTATTTCTTTATAAGTTAATTTTTCTGATGCTTTATTTTCACTAGTAGTTGTCGTTGTTTTATTGTCTTCATCACTTAAATTCTTACCACCAATATTTATTACCAAAATAAATATTAAGAATAAAAAGAAATATATTCCTAATCTTACTAGAGCTTTAAATGCGGGAACTTGATTATAATTTCTTAAGAATACTTCCCATTTAGTTTCGTATATATCATCTTTTTTCTTTTTATTCATTAGTATCACCTACATGTAATCCAAGTAAACTATTTTTATCTTTTCCATTGAAATAGTCCCTAACCAACATTTCTTTTTTCCCGAATGGTTTAATTTTTATAATATCTATTACTCCATCTTTACAATTTATAGAGAAGCTATCTTTAGATACTTTTGATATAACACCAATATCCCCTTTAGTTTCATCACCTATACGGCATTCAAGTACTTTCATTTCTTCATTATCCAATATAATAAATGCACTAGGTTCAGGATTTAAACTTCTTACATGATTATATACTTCTAATCTTGTACGATTGAAATCTAACTTTTCATCACTTCTCTTAATCATTGGAGCTAATGTTGCAAGTTCATTATCTTGAGGGATATCAAAGTTAGTATCATCGAAGATTTTTGGCAAAGTACGCATAAGTAAACTTGCACCTAACTTACTTAATTTATTTGTTAGAGTACCTAATGTATCAGTATCATCTATTGGAATTTCTTCAGCATGAATAATATTTCCAGTATCAAGAGTCTCATCCATATACATGATAGTTATTCCAGTTGAAGTTTCTCCATCATATATTGCCTTGCTTATTGGGCTTGCTCCACGATATTTAGGCAAAAGTGAAGCATGAACATTAATACAACCAAATTCAGGATAATCAAGAATAGTTTTTGGAACAATTTGTCCATACGCACAAGTTATAATAATATCAGGTTTCTTATTCAAAACATATTCATATTCTTTTCTTAATTTTTCCGGTTTAAATACTTCTATATTATTTTCTTCAGCAAGATGACAAACTGGAGATGGAGTTAGTATACGTTTCCTTCCCACATAAGCGTCAGGTTGGGTAACAACTAGTACGACGTTAGTATTTTCAATCAATTCTTTTAATACTGGTACCGAAAATTCTGGCGTACCCATAAATACTACTTTTTTATCTTTCATAGATTCACCCTCTAATCACTTATAATTATATCATGTATTATATATTTTCTCGAGCAAATATTTTACTAAAATATTATTTATAAAAAAGAGAATAATACTATTCATTATTCTCTTTGCAAGCCTCATCTAAAGCATGGAACAATTCATTTACTTCACTTTCGGTTTTTAATCTAGCACCGGAAGCAAATTTATGTCCACCACCATTAAACTTTTCTGCTATTTCATTTATAACTTTTCCACGACTGCGAATATTTATTTTAAATAATCCAGCCTTAGCATCGTATGATGAAAATGCCCATACTTTCAATTCTTTAATAAAATTTAAATCATTTACCAAGTTTGATGCTGTTGATGAGTCAACATTAAATTTCTTTATTATATCTTCAGTTATTTTAATGTATCCAAATCCATTTTCACTTATATTTATATTTTCAATAATATATGATTCAAATCTTCTTTCGTTGATTCCCCTCTCATATAAATTATTATATAAAGGAGCAAGTTCAAATTTATAATCATTCAATAATTTAGCTGCTATACTAAATGTTTCAGGAGTTGTATAGCTAAGTAAGAAACGATCTGAATCAGCTATAATACCCATAAATAACTTTTCAGCAATACTTTTATTTAACTTAAGTTTTTGTTTATAGGCAATCTCAGCTATTAATTGACAGGTAGATGATGAAGTTTCATCTACTAGTTCTAAATCACATACTACTTCATCGCATGGATGATGATCTATCTTAATAGTATATCTAAATAGTTCAGGATTAACAGAATCTACTCTTTCAAATCTTGGTACATCTAGAACAATTAATAAAGCCTCATTAAAATTTACAGAATCTATTTTATCTAGAGTACCAAAATATTTAAATTTTGCGACTCCCGCACCTACCGCATAGACATTTTTATTTGGATAGTTTAATTTAATTATTTCTTTTAATGCAATCTCCGATGCAATAGCATCAGGATCTGGACCAATATGACGAGCAATAACTATCGTGTTATACTCTTTGATCTTTTTTATTATTTGTTTGCTAATTGATGTTAGCATATTATCACAACCTATTTAATTAATTCGTATGTATCTAATGCAATCATTAATTCTTCATTTGTTGGTACTACATAAACTGGAATACTTGATTCTGGAGAACTAACAATTCCCTCATGAATACTACAATAGCTTGCAACTTGCATATTCTTTTCAGCATCAATTTTGATGTTTAATGATGCTAATTTATTAACAATTTGCTCTCTGAATTCACGAGCATTTTCTCCTAAACCAGCCGTAAATACTAAAGCATCTACTTTACCATCTAATTCAACATAGTATTTAGCAATATAGTCTACTATTCTATTAGCACACATATCATTAGCTAAAATACATTGTTTATCTTTATCTTCCATACCATGTTCAATATCACGATGATCAGAATATTTTTCACTTATACCTAAAAGTCCACTTTCTTTATTCAAGATGTTATCAATTTCAGATATAGTTTTTCCAGTCTTATCCATTACGAATGGAATTAATGAGTAATCAATATCTCCTGAACGAGTTCCCATGATTAATCCTGCGTTTGGACTAAATCCCATAGTTGTATCATAACTCTTAGAATCTTTAATACAACAAACACTTGACCCAGAACCAATATGACAGTTAATGATATTGATACTATCTTTACCTAGTATTTCTTTCATAGTTTTAGTTATATACTTATGACTTGTTCCATGAAATCCATACTTTCTTACTCCATAATCTTTATACCATGAATATGGAACTGAATATAAGAAGTTTTCTTCAGGGATTGTTTGATGGAATGATGTATCAAATACAGCTACCATTGGTTTATCAGCAAAAGCTTCCTTACTTGCTTCAATACAAGAAAGCATAGCTGGATTATGTAATGGTGCTAAAGGTGTAAATTTCTTACATTCTTCAATTACTTCATCAGTTATAACAACTGATTCTTTAAATTTTTCTCCACCATGTACTAAACGATGTCCAATAGCATCGATTTCATCTAATGATGAAACAACATTTAATTCTACTAATTCTTTTTTAACACATTCTAGAGCATCTAAATGTCCCTTTAAAACGACATCACGATGTAATTTTTCCCCATTGATTTTTACATCGTAAAAAGATCCTTCCATTCCTATTCTTTGAAAATATCCATTAATTAATTCTTTATTTTCTGGTATTTCCATTACACTGAATTTCATTGATGAAGATCCAGCATTAATTGTTAATATTTTCATATTTTCACCCTCATTTCAAAAGTATTTTAACATAAAAAAAAGGTATCTTCTACCTTTTTTTAATCTTTTTAATGACATTTACTTTATTTTCCGGAGTTAGGGTACACTTTTTTTGATTAGTACCTAAATTCTCCCCATAATTATTAGAATATTTACTAATATTATCCATTAATTCATTACTTATTTTATCCATTACTTTTCACCCATTATTAGTATGGGTATTTTTAATATTTTTAATCACAAGTGAATTCTAGATTTAAAGTACTTGTTATTAAATTTTGATATTCATTGTAATCTTTAATAGAGCTTACAACCATATTAGACTTGATTAAATCTTGATTCATATTAGTAATAGCATTAGCATCATAGTCCAATAAATTAACATTTAGATTTAATTGTACATCTTTACTAGTTCCATATATTTGGCTTGTTATTCCATTAATTCTTTGATCATTAACAGTTTTATTAATATTAGCAGCATCAGCATAAATATCAATACTCTCTACTACTGCTTGATATTGAATACTTAACCTTTCAATAGCATTAGTTGCTGGATTGATTCTGAATGTATATGTTATATTTCCATAATCGGTTGCACCAACACAAGTTTTTGTATCATATTCTACCCTATCTGTAGGAGTAGTTGGTACATCATCGTCAGGTTTAATTAATATATCTTGATTAAAATATCCAAATATACCAATACCTAAAAATAATACTATAGCAAACGCCCAAACAATAACCACCTTTATATTCATCTTATCACCTACTATTATAATTATAGTATTAAATGTTCTCTTTTACAATACATTATTGAACTCAGTTGACTTGTCATTTGTAACTTTAATTATCTCTTCATTTTTAATTGCTTCACTAATTAATTCTTCATAATTGAAATTATTTTCATAACTTATAGCATCTTCTAATATCGGATTAATAACTGGATGATCTGGTACAAAAATAGTACAACAATCTTCAAATGGTAAAATAGAAGTTTCATATGTATCTATTTTCTTAGAGATATCAATTATATCTATCTTATCTAGACAAGCAACCGGTCTAATAACTGGCATCTTAATTGCTTCATTAATTACTGACATACTAGTTAGAGTTTGACTAGCAACTTGGCCAATAGATTCTCCATTAATTATTGCTTTACAATTATTTTTATTAGCTACTCTCTCAGCTATTCGATACATCATTCTTCTCATAATAGTTATTAAGTATTCGTGCGGGCAATTTTTTAATATACTCTCTTGAATCTCAGTAAAATTAATTATATGTACTTTAACATATCCTGAATACCCAGCAAGTTTCTTAGCTAATGTTAGAACTTTATTCTTAGCAGCTACACTTGTATGAGGAGGACTCTCATAGTATATTGCTTCAATTCTTACTCCACGCTTTAAAGCTAAGTATCCAGCAACCGGAGAATCAATTCCTCCACTTAACATAAGAAGACCTTTTCCTAAAGTACCTACCGGATATCCACCTAATCCAGTAATCTTTTCAAAATAGATATAACTATTCTTAAAGCGAATTTCAACATTAATTAATGTTTCTGGATTCTTCACATCAACTTTTGAATTTTCAACATTTCTCAAGACTACTCCGCCAAGTACTCGTGATATTTCCATTGAATTAATTGGATAATTTTTATCACTTCTCTTAGTTTCTACTTTAAATGTATTAATTTCCTTATCTTTAATTAATTCTATTAGAGAAGATTTAACTAATTCAAAATCATTAGATTCAAGTTCATAACCGATATTTAATTCATGAATACCAAATACTAATTTTAGTTTATTAATTATTAAATCTAAATCATTCTCAGATTTAATAAACATTCTTCCTTTATCATAAGTTATTTCTACATCATAATCTTTTAACATCTCTTTAATATTATTCTTTAAAGTACTTATAAAAAAATTAATATTATCTTTTTTAGTTGTTAATTCACCGTATTTAATAATGATAATCTTTTCCATATTTTTCACCAACTAATATATTAACATAAATTTATTAATAAAAGAATTCTAAATCTAGAATTCTTTGTATTTTGGACTAAAAGATATTGTTTTATTAACAATTGCACGAGCAGATTCCGCATTAAATGGTTTTTGTAACATATCTACAACTCCCGGAATACTTGTTGCCTTGGCAATACCATCTTTAGTATCTTCACCAGAAATGATAGATACTGGTATTTGTTTAAATAAATCATTTTCAGAAAAATAATCTAAAACTTCATAACCATTCTTCTTAGGCATTTGTAAATCGAGGAATGCACCCATTATTCTATCACTGTTTTGCTCAACTAATTCAATTGCTTCATTTCCATCTTTAGCAACTAATATTTCAAACTCTTTATCAAATGTACGAGTAAAGAACTTAGTTATTACTGGAGAATCATCAGCAATTAGT
Source organism: uncultured Muribaculaceae bacterium (assembly GCA_964551965.1). GTDB lineage: Bacteria > Bacillota_I > Bacilli_A > RF39 > UBA660 > CAG-582. The sequence goes on along the minus strand of CAZKFB010000018.1, from coordinate 4,723 downwards.
AAAACTCTCTTATCACTAGTTTCTGTCTTTTTCTTAGTACTACTAATAAGTGCTAATTTATAATTTTCTATTTTAAATATTGAAATAAATGATCCATCAATAAACGTTCTGATTTCATTATTATCTTTTATTGTATCAATAATATTCTTTGAAAGCTTATTAGTTAATGCACTAATATTCTCTTTTGATGATACTTTAATTTTTTCGCCTGTATAGTTAACTGAATAATATACAGATTCGCTTTCATCTATAACAACTATATCATCAAAAATAGATGATATAAGAGATGGTATAGATAATACAACCTCATTTATTCTCATTTTTTCACCTAGCCTTCTAAGTATGTTTTTACAACACTTATAATTCTATTAGCTTCAGCAAGTAAGGATTCTAGGTTTTGTCCACACCATTCAATGTTGTTTTCTTTACTAGCCATCTCATGATTATAGGATAGCTCAGCTAATGTATCAAAACCTAAATATTTAGAATCACTTTTCATAGCATGTACTAAAACAGCATATTCAGGCATATTTTGAGTATTGTAAAATTCAATTATCTTAGGTATTCTTGTTTCACTTTCCGTAAGGAAATCTTGTAATGTCTCATTATACATTTCCATATCTCCTAAAAGTTCTAATCCTTTTTGAACATTTACTCCATTACTTGTTAATATTTCCGTATTCATATTTACACCTCTAACTTAATTATATACTAATTATCCTTATTCTTATTAGTTTTTTTGTTAACTTTACATATTAGCACCAAGATAATTCTACGGTTTCACTACTAATAGCTTTTGGACTTATATTAAATGGTTTACGAATTGCCTTAATCTTATGTGATTCATTGTCTTTTTCATTTGCACACACATCATAGTAATAAATAATTCCATCATTAGTAAATTCCATTTCATTACTATTTAAACTAGTAAATTCATCAATGTTAGAATCGGAATCACTTACCAATGCATAATCGTATTCATAATCATCGGATATAATTTTATTATATAAAACTATATAGTCCTTATATATTTTAAAATAAGCATCATCAATACTCTCACCTAAATTTATAGAAGACACTATAACATGATTATCCCTTATTAGATTCATTTTATAAGTATTGTCATTAAAGATAATCATATAGTAATAGTTTTCATCTTGATGGTTAACTTTTAAATCACAACCTTCAGTGCACATCTCACCGATTGGAGTTTCATCTAGAACTTCAATTTCACTGAATTTACTATCATCAACTGAATAATACTTATATGCTTTTAGATTAGGCATATAACTATTTAATAAATCTTCTCTATTCTTATTGTTTAGAGTAACTGTTATTATTTCAATACTTATCACACTTATAAATAATGCCATAATAACGATTGTAAATACTAATGTCTTATTAAATTTTTTACTTTCTTTTTTTCTCATTAAACTTCACCTATATTTCTAAAATAATCTGCTTGATTTCTCATAAAGCCATATCGATCCAAGAAACTTATCAATTCGGTTCTTACTGGCATAACACCTATTTCAATAGGTCTAGCTGTTATACTTTTAATTAATCTTATTAACTTATCTAATACTTCATCATTATCCCCATATATTGAATGAATAAACATATTATCGCCAACTATAGTAAAACTTGTGACACCAATAACTAAATTATTTGAATCTCTAATAACTGCTAAGTTGGTATTTTCAACATTTAATTGAGGAATTTCTTCTTTAGATTCAATATTTAAATACTTACTAGTTTTTTCATTAGTATCGATTATTTGTCTTAATAAATATTCAATGACATCATTACTCTTATCATTAATAGCAAATTTATAATTAATACTATCAATGCGATTATTTGAAGGTTCACTTAAATAATCAATATAGTTATATTTAAATCCACTCGATAGAAGCATATAGTCTGTACTTTCATCATAAGGATAGTTATCACATAGTACTCTTAAACTTGCACTATCACTCTTTAATGATTCAATCAAGAACTTTAATAGATCTTGGATTTCTTCATTTTTATATTTTAAATATAAGAATCTTTCTAAATAATAATTGTTCTTTATTAAGTTTGCTGTAATCATCGTCGTAATCTCTTTGTTTTCAATATGAGCAACTATTATCTTATTAGAATTTAGATTCATTATTATATTCTTCATTATATCTTCCGATAAGATATTTAATTTGCGATAAAAATCAGTTATCAAATTAAGTTCATTTAACGTTAATACTATGTTCATGATTATCACCTATTATATTAGAATTATACCATATTAATAAGCAAAAAAAAAGGAGTTATTTTTCTCCTTCTTCAAGCATTGATGTTATAAATATACCATATCCTGATTTAACATTATCGATAACGACATGAGTAACTGCTCCAAATATTTTATTATCCTGAATTATTGGTGAACCACTCATTCCTTGAACTATTCCTCCCGTAGTTTCAAGTAATTCTTTATCCGTTATTTCAAAATAAATATTTTTAATTTTACTAGATTTATCTATCTTAGTTATATTTATCTTATATTCTTCAACTAAATTATCTTCAGTAACTGTATAGATAGTAGCATTACCCGTTTTTAATTCTTCCGGTTTACCAACTTTCATTAGTTCTTTAGTTAGTGTATTACTATATAATCCATAGATCCCCTTATTGGTATTTTTTTTAATATCGCCGAAAGTATCGTTGGTGAAAAATTTGGCATTTTTTACTCCCGGAGTTCCGTTCACTGATCTATCGATACTAGATACTTCACTTCTAAATATTTTACCGTTTTTTATCTCTAATGGATCATTAGTTGAACTATCAATAATTTCATGACCCAAAGCTCCATATATCTTTGATTCTGGATCAATGTAAGTTAAAGTTCCAATTCCACTCAATGAATCTTTAACATATAAGCCGGTCTTAATAGAACCATTTTTATTAACAATATCAAATTTAAGGTTCTTAACCTTCCCATCTCTTCTAATCGTTAGATCTACGAAAGGTTCTTCTTTTAAATCACTCAAAGTACTAACTAAATCATTAACTGATCTAATTTCTATATCATTTACTTTAGTAATATAATCTCCAACTTTTAAATTATTATAATTATACTTATTATCGATTTTATAGAAACCAATTACTAATACTCCATCCGATTCGATTTTTATTCCGATATTTTCTCCTCCCGGTATAATGTATTCGGAATAGCCGAGAACATTAATTGGAATAAATGCACACAATGTAATAATAAATAATAGATACTTCTTCATATTATCACCATTATTATTATGCACATAAAAAGGAATATTATGCCTATATTCCTCTATTCTTCTACTTCGAAGTTTTCAATTTCACCATTATCTTTTAATATTTGGTTAACTGATGCTGTTGCCGCATTTAATTTATCACTGCAAGTTTTAACTATCTTCATAGCTTCTGTATATTTAGCAATAGAATTTTCTAGATCAGTATTTCCATTTTCTAAATCTTTAACAATTGCCTCTAATTCAGTCATAAGTTCTTCGAATTTCTTTTCTTCTGTTTCTTTTTTTACATTTGCCATATTATTTTACTCCTTTAACTACTGTATTTATTTCACCATCGATTAATTTTAAATTGATAGTATCATTTACCTTAACATCATTAACTGACTTAACAATTCTTTTATCATCTAAACTAGCTACCGAATATCCTTTACTAAGAACACTTAATGGATTAAGTAATTCTAGTTTGTTTATTATAAGTTCCAGAGAATTTGCATAACTAGCAAACATCTCTTGCGGATATTCTAGAATACGAGATTTTTTAATTGTATCTAATCTAATTGAATCTTTCTCAATTTTATATGTAATAATCTGATTTAAACGATTTATTAAGGTATCTAATTTTTGTTCTCTTATTTCAAAAGAAGCTAATGGATTAGATAGAACATAACTTGATTTTAAACGATTTAATGTTGTCCTCAATAGATCAATTTTATTCATTATATATTTATTACATCTTATTTCAATTTGATTTATATAGTTTTTTAAATCAACCATATTTGGTACAGCCATCTCGGCAGCTCCGGTTGGTGTTGGTGCTCGAAGATCGGCTACAAAGTCAGCGATTGTAAAATCAGGTTCATGACCTACTGCTGATATTATAGGTATATCTGATTCATAGATAGCACGAGCAACAATTTCTTCATTGAAGGCCCATAAATCTTCAATCGATCCTCCACCTCGTCCAACTATTAAGACATCTAAGTCATAATCTTGGGCTCTTTTAATTTGTCTTACAATATCATTTTTTGCTTCTTCGCCTTGAACAAGTGATGGAAAAAGAATTGTATCAGCTAATGGATATCTTCTCTTGATTGTTGATAAAATATCTCTTATGGCAGCTCCAGTTGGCGCTGTTACTATACCAATCAATCGTGGATACTTAGGAATAGGTTTTTTATGAGATTCATCAAATAAACCCTCATCATATAGTTTTTTCTTTAATTCTTCAAACTTCTTTAATAGATCTCCATTACCCGCAAGTTGCATATTATCAACATAAACTTGATATCCTCCATTAGGTACATAGACACTTATTCTTCCATCTACTAATACTTCATCTCCATCTTTAGGAGTGAAATTCAAACTACTAGCAGACGATGCAAACATTACCGCATTAATTCTCGATTCTTCATCCTTTAAAGTAAAATATAAATGCCCTCTAGTGTGTCCTTTAAAGT
>CAZKFB010000017.1:0-22788 GCA_964551965.1 uncultured Muribaculaceae bacterium | reverse complement strand
GAAAATTTGAACAATTAAATGTTAGTTATATTAGAGATGAAATTGATGGTTTAGTATCATTTATGGATAAAAAATTTGGTAAAACAAATTTTAAAGAATGCAAAGATTATTTACTAAGATTGAAAAAATTAGCATAGGAGTGAAATCATGAAAAACGATGAGTTACAATTGTTAAATGACTATACTAATATTTCTGATACCCAAAAGAATTTATTTCTATCAAATATAGAATCTGATATAAAATATAATACTCGTTTTTATAAATGTGAATATGATTTTGCTTGGTTAGATGTAATGAAAGATACTATTCAATATATTGAAAAGATTACTAAAGAACCTAAAGTATTTATTTTAAATAATGAAGAAATAGTTCAAGTAGAAAAATCAAAAAAGATATCTGTTGAATCAGTTGTTCATTTAACTCAACATTCTAGTTATATTAGTAAGTATGATGAAAAAACGGGTGAAGTTAGGCCATCTAAGATATTAAATATTACACGTGAAGAAACTATGAATATTTATGAAAATAGATTCATCTATACTTTAATTAATAAGATGGTTGATTTTATTGAAAGTTATGGGGTTTTAGCATTAGAGAAAAATGATTCAGTAAATGATAAGAATCTATCTTATGTTGCTCAAACAAAGAGAGAAAATGAAATTATTAATATTAAATTAAATATTGAGTCAGTTTTAGATCAATCGACTGAAGATAAAGAAAAAACTAAGAGAATTACTGAATCCATTATTGATGTTCGCAATAGGGTGCATGATTTAAGAAGTTCAAATTTCTATAAAACTTTAAAAGAATTAAATGTTCCCGAAGTAAAGAGTCCAATTAAGAAGACAAATATAATTTTAAAGAACCCAAACTTTCAAAGAGCTGAATATTTATGGCATTTCCTAGAAACTTATGATAAGAATATTAAAAAAGAAACAAAGTATTCGAGAAATTATTCTAATAATAAGAATATTGAGAATAAATTAAATACAGCATTCTTAATTAATTATTCTATTCTTGGTAATAAGAATATATTAAAATCAGAAGCAAATGAATCAGTTGATGAAATTAACTTAAATTATTTGAAAAACAATATCAATAATTATCTTAGTCATGATACTTTTATTGATGAAAATAGATTCATGAAGATTATGAGAAATGAATATAAAAGAGTCCGTGATAGACAAGAAAAAGATTATAAAGAGATTAGAAAAATTATTGAATCTGATTTAATTAATTATCGAAGAGGCATTTTGGATATTAGGGAAATATTTAAAACAAACAATTAATATATATTTTTGCTTGATTTTATAGTATAATTATTATTATAGAGGATAGGAAAGATATGGTGGTGATTTATATGTTAAAAAATAAGTTAAAACAACGTATGAATCACTTTTTTTTATGGATAAAACAACATAAGTTAATTGTATTAGTTAGCCTAGTATTTATAACTATCATTGGTATAGGCATATATCAATCGTTAGCTAGAGTTGGTTTTAACATGAATGTTGTATATAACCAAAATAAACCGGAAGATGCTTGGTTCTTAAAACTAGTGGATAAAAAGGAAAAGCAACCAGTTAATTATAATGCCTATGATAATTCAATTGATTATTTTACTAGTGGAGATGGAAGTAAAGAGAATCCATTTATTATTAATAATGCTAAACAATTCGAAGTATTAAACCAATTATTAAATAACAAATACATTTATAAGGGAGATAATTCAATTGTTACTGGTCAATTAGGATACAATAAAAACATTACATTATCAGAAACTATAAAAGCAGAAACAGAAGAAGAAAAAGATAAATATATTAGAACAGGTACAATTATCATAAATAATACGACAAGAAGTGGCATTAAAAATATTTTTATTAGTTTAACTATAACTGATGAAGAATTAATTGAATTTAATTCATTGAAATTAGATGGCAGTGAATTATCTGAAGAATCTTATACTTATGATGCTGTTAATAAAACATTACTTATTAACTATGATTGTAATTTAGATAATAAAAATAAATATGAACTAAGTTTTGATATATCAACATACAGTGAGAATACTACATTTGATATTAATGAATATCATGTAACTACTAAAGAAGATATTATATTTTATAATACTAGTGAATATCGAGCTTTCCAAGAAGCCAATTATAAAGTAACGAGTAATCTTGATTTAAGTGGAGTTAAGTTAAATCCAATAGGAAGTGAAGATTTTCCATTTAAGGGTATAATTGATTTTGATTATCATTATGTTAAAGGATTAAATATTAATGTTGATAAGTATAATGGTTTATTTGGTGTTATTGAAAATGCTACTATTAAAAATGCTATCTTAGATGAAAATGAATTAGAAATAGATAATAACGAAATAAATTATACGGGATTATTAGTAGGATATGCTAAAGGTAGTTCAAAAATATATAATATAGGTGTTCTAAATAATACTTTAAATATTACTAGAGATTCAGAAAATGAAATGTATGTTGGAAGTATAGTCGGATATATAAGTGATTCTACAGTCGTAGCAAATTCATATAGTTATGCTTCTATTAAATCTGATGGTACATCAAATACTAACTTAATAGTTGGTGGATTAGTAGGGTATAGAACTGGTGATAATACTAAGTTAGATGATAACAATCCTAAAGTATATTTACTTGCTATGTATGGAAGTTTTAATATTAAGAGTAGTAAGAGTTATCAATATGTATATAATGGTAATAAATTTAATGCTAGTGAATCTCCTATCTATTGTTATTATTTATGGCAAGGAGATACGATTGATACTAATTCAAATATTGATGATACTTATGCAATATTAAAGAGTTATGACGATATTATTGCTGATGGTTTTAAAGCTCATTTAAATAATTATCGATATATGGTTGATTATTATGTGGGTAATAGTAGGATCCCTAGAGAAAACCAAGATAATGGTTATCCGGATATTGCTCATTGGTATACTAATAATGATGAATCTTTATATCCAATTTTAAAGAGAAAAACTAATAATTCATCCAATTATGATTTAAATAGTATATCTTCATCTTCTTCTAGTGATACTATTAAAGTTAATCTAGTAAATCCAAGTAATAATAATGAAAAACGTTCTTACTATATAAAAATTACTGATAAGAATGAAAGTATAAATGATTATACTAATAGGAAGATTGTATTACCATTTAATGCTAAAACGGCTAATTTTAAATATGCAGGTACTGGTAAAAAAGATAATTATACAATGACATTATCGGGATGGGAGTTAGTATCAGTAGTACAAAATAGTAAGACTTTTACTGATAAAATAAACGGATCAAAAATAAATTACAATTATGTATTAAGAGAAGGGGAAGATGCCGCTAAAAAAGATATTGGTACTGTTTATGCTGAAGGTGGTTTTTATCTAGTACCTGATGATGTTACAGAGATTACATTAAATGCTCGATTTGCTTATACAATATTTGCAAAAGATCAATATAATGATATGGTTTATAAAGCTGATTATGCTAATGGAGATTCTTCTATATATGGGGTAACAGGATCTGATGATGCAAATAATGGGTTAACGGAAGAAACAGCAGTTTCAACACTTAGTGAAGCATATAATAAAATAGGTCAAATAAATCAAAATGATCGCCAATCTATATATGATGTAGTTGTAATGTTATGTGGAAATCTTCACTATAATCCATCAGCTACGGTAGGCGATGGATCTACAACAACAAGTTCTAATTGGGCATATACTTTTAATGATCGACCTTTAACAATAATGTCTATGGATAGAGATGGAGATCTCGAACCTGATTATTCTTTCTATACGAGAAATGTCCATGATGAAGATATTCCTAGTTTAAGATTTAACTTTGTTAATGTATTAGGTATACCTCAAGTTGGTACGATTAATGCTAAATTAAATGCCTTAACAATATTATATGGGGGATATTTTGAAGTTACGGAAACCGCTATGACAGATCGTATAGATATTCGTCATTACCAAGCTTCATATTTAAAACTTAATGGTGGATATTATGATGTTTATAGTTTATGGAATACGGAAGCTAGACAATTATCTAAACAATATATCTATTTTGGTGGATATGCAAAAGCAATCTATTTTACTTCCGGAAATGAGTCGAGAGGTGTAACATCTATCCAACAAAATGACTTACCAGTATTCGTTATTTCTGGAGGAAGAATTGAAACTTTAGCATCAACTTATTTTAGTACAGTAATCAATGCTTCTAATGATGTTTGGTTCTTTGTTGATGGAGGATATATTAATGACTTCTATTCAACATATAATGCATCCCTTATGAAGAGTGCTAATATAACAGTTAATAATAGTTATATTAATAGATATTATGCTGGAGGACATACGGAGTCTTCTTATGTACATGGTGGAGTTAAAACCAATATAAAAAATTCTCGTGTTGGAGAATTATATGGAGGTCCTGAATATGGAACAATAAAGAAAGGTTCTGTATTAAATATCGATAATTGTGTTATTGATAACTTCTATGGTAGTGGTTATGGTGGAACCCAAACGACGGAAGTAAAATTAGCTTATGTCGATTCAGGTTCATCAGTTTGTAGTAGTAAGGATTATTATTATAATATTACCAATACTTGTTCTTTTGATAATTCAAGTGAAGGATCAAATACTAATAGATCATATTGTTTTGGTAGACAAAATAGTGATTATGGAATTGAAACTGGTTTCTATTCGACAACTTATACTAAAGCAGGATGTCCATCTAAAGCATTTGCTGTATATTATTCTTCTTTATCAGCAGCTAATGTTGATAAAGTAACAGTTAATATTGATAATTCAACTGTCTTAAATGACTTCTATGGTGGAGGAAATAAAGGTATTGTTGATAAATCAATAGTTGTTAACATGAATAATACAACAGTTAAAGGAAATCTATATGGTGGAGGACGTAGTAACGAAAAAGAAACGCTTGAAGTGTTTGAAGATACAACCGGATATGAACCTCCTAAATTTATTTCTTATACAATAGATACCGAAGCTGTATATCCTCAAAAATATACATATACTTGGTCGGGAGATAAATCCAAATTTAATAATTCACAAGTAAATATAGATGAAAAACTAATCTATTCCGAAAATGATGGTAAGTTAGGAAATGTTCAAGGAGATATCTATTTAAATATTAAAAACTCTACTATAGAAAAAGACATTTATGGTGGAGGAAATCTTTCTGAAGTTGTTGGTAATATTTATATTAATCTATCTGATAAAAATGAAATTGGCGGTAATGTATATGGTGGAGGTAACGAAGCTAATGTAACTGGAGATATTGATTTAAGATTAAATAATCAACCACTAAAAAATGTCTTTGGTGGAGGTAATTTAGGTGATGTAGTTGGGACATCAAACATTACCGTAAATGGCTCCGATGTAACTAATGTATATGGTGGAGGTAATGAAGCTTCCGTTACTAATACTAACCTTTATTTAGAAAAAGGAAATATTACTAATGTCTATGGCGGAAGTAATAATAATGGCATTGTCGAAAATTCAAATGTATATGCTGGATATAAAAATAAAGTAGAGGCAGTAACGAAACCCACAGAAGAAGAGGAAGAAACACCAGATCCAGGAACGGAAAATCCCGGAGGGGGTTCTGTAATTGAAATTTCCAATGTAAGTGGTTCTAATGCGGATTGTGGAAATACTAATGTTGGTTATAAATATAATTATGATAAGCAATGGTCTGATACAGTATTCGATTTTAATGTTGAAATAGTTAATAGTACTAATGTTACATTTACAAGATGGGAACTAGTAGCTGAACTTGAAAATACTGTTTCGTTAAATGGAGCTTGGTCAGGATATAAAACGACATTTGAATCTGGAATATTAACAATTACTAATGAAAATCAATGGAATGTCGGTAATTATAATTTGTTAAATCCGGGAGATAAGGTAACTATTAATAATGGAATCCGTTTAGTTACTAATGGCCAACAAGTAGATGTAAAATCAGTTGTTATTACAGCTACTGATGCTGATGGTAATGTTTATTCTTCTGCATGTTCAGTTACTCCAGAACCTGATCCTGAACCAGAACCTGAACCAGAACCCAAACCAGAACCTGAACCAGAACCGGATCCAACAATATTTGCTAACATAACTAATATCTATGGTGGTAATAATATTGGTGGTTTATGTGAAAATGCTAATGTATTCGTTAAAAGTGCTTCAGTAACAAATGTATATGGTGGAGGTAATTTAATTACAACTACTAATACTTATGTAAAACTTGAAAGTGGCTCTACTATTCTTGAAAATATCTATGGTGGAGGTAACGAAGCTAATGTTACCGGAAATACTTTAGTAGTACTTGATGGCACACATGTTAAAGGTAGTGCATATGCTGGAGGTAATGGATCTAAAGCAACAGTTGAAGGCAATACGGAAATAGTATCGGCCGGTGAAACTATAATAGATAATAATCTATTTGGTGGCGGAAATGCTGCTGAAACAGGAACAGTCGCCAATAATGAATCTTCTTCGAAAGTAATTATTACGGGAGGTACTATTAAAAATAATGTCTATGGTGGAGCTAATACTTCTAAGATATATGGTTATACTAATTTAAGTATTGGACCTAAAGTTGATGAATATATATCAAGTGATATTCATATATATGGGACTGTCTTTGGTGGTGGAGAAGCTAATGCTTCCGGTTCTGAAGATTACGACTATTCATTTATATCAGTAACTAAAGGTATTGATATAATAATTAATGGAGAAGATACTAATATTACTATTGATGGAAGTATATTCGGATCTGGTAATGCATCTTCTACTTCCGGATATTCAAATATTAAACTATATAATTTTGGTGAACGAGAAATACCTAAAAATATCGTTTCTATTCAAAGAGCAACTGATTTATTACTATATAACTCTAGTATCAATATAAGTGGTGCTACTGATAGAACTAATGAATTTAATTCAATAGTCTATTCTTTAAGTAGAATAGATTGCTTGAATCTAGCAAATACTTCTACTTTATATGTTCAAAGTGGAACTAATGTTGTAAAAGAATTTAATAGTTTATTAATTAATGGTGAAGATCAAGAATATGCTGCTGTTGAGATTAAAGATGGTAAGATTACTAAGAATGTCGATAATCGATTATATATGGTAATTAATAAAGCATTCAATATTATTGATTCAGAGAATCTTGCAACCGGAACTTTTGGTGAAGTTAATGGTATGACTTTCTTAGGCTTATTTGAAAATGATAGAGAAGGTTTACCATCAACAGGTATATATAATCAAACTTATAAGAATGGAGATATTGCTTCTAATGATGATGTATTCCAATTCTATAGTGGTTCTTATGTAATGGGATTACACAAGAATAATCATGATCTTGAAAAAGATGGATTCTATACTAACTATTCCGATGAAGATAATGTCATTGAAGTTAAATATATTGATGCTTCACCTGAAGATGCTAAATACTATAGATGGGATGTTGGATCAGCAACTCATACTTATGAAATATCATTAACGGCATCTAAATTCTCAACAATGGGTGTAGCTGAATTACCGTTACTAGGATTTGAAACACCTAATACATATTTTGAATTAATCAACTATAACGATAATAATTTATTGAATGGCATTAATTTATTAGACCCTCAAGATATTCCAAGACTTGCTCCTAATGATGAAAATCCGCTAATTAATTTTGGTTTAAAGATGAGCAGTAGTAATGCCAATTGGTTAACTGATGGTAATACGCATTTTATTTCTAATGGAGATCAATCTAAAGTAGTTGGAACAACAAAATATATTACTAACAATACTAATGAAATCCCAACTCTAGACTTTGTCTTTGTTCATTCAAAGAATATCTTAGATGATAAAAAACTAGGTTATGTAACGATTGGATTACTTTCAAGTAGACCAATAGATGAAGTAACTAGTGAAGTTGAAAGAATTTATATTAATGTCTATTTGGATACTAAGTATTATGAAAATAATAATTATGAATCTTCTATGACGCCAGGAAAAGAATATGAATTATTTGTAAATTCGAAAACAGATATTACATCATCTTCTTCATTATCTGCTTATTTTGCATTACATGTTCGTAAAGATAAATCTATATATACTGATGCTTTCCATCGAGTATTAATATCTAGTTATAAATTACCGGAGAATACAAGAATAACGATGATAGATAGAACAGTAGAATTAGAACCGGTTTATTATTACTATGATGTCGATAACAGTGAAAGAAATACAGAATATGTAAGTAATAAAGATGGTATAGAAACTGAGTTTTATATCTATCCACTTTCTGATTTTATCTCGATGGGATCTACTAGTTCGAATAATAAATACAATGATGCTCTATCTAATAAGAAATACTATAATTCTGAATTGGGAGTAGCTGAAGAGGAATTTATATTTATCGTTGATTATAGTGAAGCTAATATTACGGAAAATGTTTTAAATGCTGAATTATTATTAGAACTAAAAGATGAAGATGAATTTACTCATTATGATTCATTAGGCGTATCACATTCAAATATGGTATATAATATTTATGCTAATTCTGATTCGCGTATTGACATAGATTTAGTTTCCGATAGACAAACAGCTTATCATGGATATGATTTTAATCTAACTGCTGTATTAGATTTATCAGAAAAAGTAATTGATTCTACAATAATTAGAGATACTAATTATATTCAAGATAAGATGGGACTAAAATTATCATTGTTTAATAGTGATGGTGAAAAAGTTAATGGTGCTACATTGTTTGGTACAGTGTTTACGATTAATGGTAAAAAGTACTATGTTGATATTGATGGTTCAGTAAGAGCTAATATATCTGATTTAGTATCGGATGTTAAAGTTAATATTAATGTTAATCTTGAAAAGAGTGTTCTTCCGACCGATAAATATACGTTTAGATTAGAGGCGTTTGGTTCTCCTGACGGATTGTATTATGGATTAACAACTAGTAACATGAAATCTATTGATATCGATATCTTAAATGAGAATTATGGATTAAAATCAAATGTTGATAGTGCTAGTGTAGTTATTGATAAAGATACGGGGCTTAATAAAGTTAATTCAAATGAAATTACATATAGAATAGATTATTCTAGTCAATTTAATAATCCAAATATTAGAGTTAAATTATATCGCCGTAAGTATAATACAAATTATAGTTTAGATTATGAAGAAGTTGATTTAAAAGATTATGTCTTAGATGAATTAACGGAAACAAATACTCATGAATATCTAGTTACTAATAGTGTACAAGATACTAATGAATTTACTATTCATTTAAAAGATAATTTAAGAACAGGTACTTATCGAGTTATGTTTGAATTATATAATAATGATTCTTTTATAGATGAAGTATATTCGTATATGATTATAAGATAACAAACTTATTGTTGTTATCTTATTTTTTTGTTATAATGATATATGTAGAATAGGTGGTTAGATGAAAAAAATATGGGTATGTTGTATGATTGTCATTTTAACTTTATTTGTATTTACTCTTACAAAAACTTATTCTTACTATGTTGATGCTTATAATAATACAGTAAATTATAAAATTGCTAATTGGAGTGTAGTAGTAAATGATTCAGATATTACTACGGAAGAGAATAAGAAATTTACTATTAATAATTGTACTTATAAGAAAAGTGATAATAGTAGTTTATCAGCATCAAATAATAAATTTGCTCCCGGAATGGTAGCTGAGTGTACTATATCAATTGATTCTAAAAAAGTAGATGTAGCATTTGATTATTATCTAGATATTGATTTATCTAATTTAGAAAATGATAATATCGTGATTTCTTATGTTAATAATTCACTTTCTAATATAGAAACTATTGATAATACTTATCATGGATTTTTTGATAAAGAGAGTATAGAAAGCAATAAGAAAGATTTAATAACTATTGGAATTGAATGGCTTGATACGGAATCTTCTAATGATTATGAATTTAGAGAAAAATATGATGGAGTATTAAATGTTCCGGTTGAATTGCGTATGAAGCAAAAAATGGAGTAGTGATTCAAAATGATAAAAAGAATATTAAGGGGAATAAGTAATATCTTATTTATTATTTTGTTAATTCTATTAACTATATCATTTTATTCGTGGATACAAGTTGCTGTAATACATAAACCTTATTCTTCATTTATGGGATATTCTATTTTTGAAGTAGTAACAGGTAGTATGTCAGGTACAATTGAAATTAATGATTATATAATTGTTAAAGAAACGAAAGATATTAAATTAAAAGATGTAGTTACTTTTAAAGATAAAGATTCTATAGTAACTCATAGGGTAGTTGAAATTAAACCTGATTCAATAGTTACAATGGGAGATGCTAATACTTCAGAAGATGTAGAATTAAAGATAGATGATATTATTGGAAAAGTAGTTTATGTTATACCTAATGGTGGTGTATGGAAAAAAGTATTTACTGATTATAAGGTAATAATTGCAATATTTGTTACAATGGGATTCTTTACTCTTTATTTCTCTTTAGATGAGAAGAAAGATAAGAAAGATAAGACAATTAGAAGAAAGAAAGATTCATCTATGGAACTTCCTAAACTAAAGAAAGAAGAAAAAGATATTGAGTTACCTAAAATAAAATAATGATTGAGTGATGTTTATGCAGTTAGATTTAAAAAAATTAAAATATAATATAATATTATTATTAGTATTTGGTATAGCTATAAGTGGATTAATATTCTTTTCTAAGTCGTTAGGCATGTATGTAGCAACGGGAGAAAGTGAAATGAATGTTGATTTAGCTTTTTCTTTGTTACAAACTGATGAATTAGAGAGAGATATTGAATTAGATGAAATTCAACCTGATTCAAAAGAACATACTTATACTTTTAGTGTAGCTAATTATAAAGAAGACCAATTAATAGATGTTAATATGGAATATACTTTAAAAGTTATAGCAACTACTAATTTACCAATTACTTATGAACTATATGATTTAGATGGAAATAAAATAAAATCAACTGCTGAATATATTAAAGATGAACATGATACTGTATTTTATACTATTGCTAGTGATTCTTATAAGATGAATTACTCTAATAAGAAGATAGATAAGTTTCAATTAAAATATTCGTTAGATAGTAAATTTGATAGTAGTGATTATCAAGATATAATTGAATTGCTAACTGTTAAGATTGAAGCTAAGCAAGTATAGGTGATTGTATGAAGTTTGTTAGAAAATATAAAAAGATTATTATAATAGTTCTAATTCTAATTCTTCTATATCCTACTTTTTCTCTATGTAGATTCGTCTATAATATATTTTTAGATCATTATTTTATTACTAAGAATTTTTATTTTAATAGTGATCTTTTAAGTAAAGAAGGAACTCAGTATACAATTAGTAATTGGTCTGGTGTTGATTCGTATACGCTTACTATAAATATGAATTCGATAAGAAATGATAAACAATATGCTACTTCAGATATATATTATGATATTGAATATAAGTGTGGGGATAAAGTAAATTGTTATTTAGAAAAAGATACGAGTATTATTAGAGCAACGGAAACTATTGAACGTAATAGGGATTCGTTTTCTTTAACTGTTGCACCTAAAGAACCTTTTGCTAATAAGGAAGAAGTAAGTGTTGATATTACTGCTAAATCTACTAGTCCTTATAAGAAGAAGTTAAGTGCAACATTCACATTAAAAGCATCTAAGATTGGTTTATCATATGAGATAACAGATAAGAAGAATGATATATTTTCCGTTTTAAGATTAACGAATTCTTTAACATATTATACGGTTCAAGAAGCCTTCGGATCTTATAAAGTTGGAGATGAGATTGAACAATATGTATATCAAGAATTAAGTAATGAAGATAAAAAGAAATGTTATTCATTGTTAGTTAATCTATCTTTTGATCCTAAAGTTATTAATATGGATTTAACAAATCCTTATTATTTAAATGCATGTAAGAATAATCCTTCTAATATATCAACTATTAAATTAAGAAAAGTAATTAAATCTTTTGGTGATTATAAAGAAGGAGATCTACTAGATGATAAAGATTATAATGTTTTAAGTGATACGGATAAAGAGATGGTTAGTGAATTATTTGATTATGTTAATGGTCTAACAATAGATATAGATGCAATATCGAGTGCGGATATTAAATTTTATAAGAAGTATAAATCACTTGATTATACTTATCCATTCGTTAATGAAAGCCCAATAGTTAAAGTTGGTTAGGAGGTCCTATGAAGAAAGTTCTTAAAATTATATTTAATATAATTAAGTGGTGTATTCTTTCATTATTTATTATATATATAGGAGTTTTAGTAGTTCAAAAGGTCTCTGATAATAAAGCTTCTTTAGGTGGTTATCGAATATTTACTGTTATATCAGGAAGTATGGTACCTAAGTATGCTGTTGGTGATATCGTAGTTGTAAAACAAAAACCAATTGCTGAAATTGCAATTGGTGATGATTTATGTTATCTAGGCAAAGAGGGAGATTTTAAAGATAAGATAGTTACTCACTCCGTAGTTAAGATAAATAAAAAAGATGATGGTACAACGACATTTATTACGGAAGGTATAGCTAATGTTTTATCTGATCCGGAAGTTAATCAAAATCAAGTTTACGGTGTTGTTGTATATAAAGTTATAACTCTTAGTTTCTTACGAAGATGTTTAAGTAATAAGTTCATATTCTTTTTAGTAATATTTGTTCCAATATTTGGTTATATTATCTTTAGAATAATTAAAGTAATAAATGAAGTAACAAAAGAAGATAGTGAAGATGGTAATGAAGATGAAGAAGAATAAAGGAATAAAATTAGCATTAATTTCAGTATTGCTATCATCAGTAATGTTAATATATGGAACTTATGCCTGGTTCACTTATTTCAGTAATGTTGATAGTACAATGACTGGTCATGTTATTGATTGGAATGTTGATTTTAATGGCTCGACAAATATCGAAAATGAATATGAAATTATTATAAATAATATCTATCCCGGAATGGAAGATTATAAAAATGAATTTAATATTACCAATAGTGGTGAATCTAGTGCTAAACTATCATTGACGGTTAAATCTATTACTATTTTTGATGAGACATATAGAGTAGGAGATGAGTTAGAAGGAGTTGCTCTAACTAATGATAATTTCTTTGAAGAATTAAATAAAAAGTATTCATTTAAATTTGATTCTCGTGTTAGTAAAGGTATTATTCATACTGATGAAGTATCTGTATTCTCTTTCGCATTAGAGTGGCCTTTTGAGACTTATATTAAGTTAAGCGATGAAAGTGTATATGATGGTGATCAAGAATACTTTAAAGTTGATGGAGAAAACTATGTAGAAACTAAAGTAAATTCTGAAAACTATGATTCTTTAAAGAATGAACTGTATGTACTAAATGATGCTAAAGATACTTATTGGGGTTCTAAAGCTTATGAGTTTAAAGCTGCTCATCCTGATACCCCTTCTATAAGACTAGAGATACTTGTTAATGCCGTTCAATATATAGAATAAGTTGACTTATTAAGTCAACTTTTTTATATGGTAGTTTCAATTTTTTGTTTGAAGTTAATTTTTACATCGATATTAGCAGTTTTTTCTTCTGCTTCATATCCAGCAATCGAATCTTCTTCGTTAGTCATAGTTCCAGTTTCATCATCCCAAACGATGTAGATTCTAACTGTCTTTAATTTATTTTCGTCATTAACATTTATTTCACTCGATATTAAATTGCTAACTGAAGCATTAGTTATATTATCTACGGAATCAATGTAGTATTTCAATATTTTAACATCAGATACGGCGGAGTCTTCACTAGTTAGTACACTTATATCGAAAGTAAATGAAACATCCGTATTACTTCCATCAATTGTTAAATCAAAGTAGCCAACACTTCCGGGAGCAATAACGCCGGATGCTACATTGTTGTTCTCAATATACTTAGGTTCAATAGTTACTTTCTTTTCCGAATTGTTTTTGATGTGTTGATTATTTACAATTAAATCCCACTTAGCAACGTCAAAATTAGAACGAGCAGTAGCTTTAGTAGCGTACTTGGCATAAGTGGTGTTAATGGTATTAAGGGAGAATACTAGCGAAACTAAGCCTAAAAATAGTAACAATAATTTCTTTTGTTGCATAGAGTTCACCCTTTCATTATTATATATATTAATTATAACTTTACATTTATTGACAATCAACTAAGTATCAAGTAGTTTACGTTTAAAATGTAATATATTTACACATAAGTAGACTATTTACTTTATTTATATTTTACGTTTATTTACGTTCATTAAGTGTAATACATTTACAAACTAAAGTGTAATAAATTTACGACAAAGCTTGATATATTTAATTTACAATTATAATTCAAGGTGTTATAATGGACATAGTAACATAGCGGAGGAATAAAATGTTGGAAACAAACAAAAAAATCGTATTATCGATGATACCTATTATTTTTTTGTCTTTGTCTTTGACATTGTTTACTTATGCATGGTTTACTAATAATCAAAGTATTGAAACAACAGATATCGAAGTAAGAGCTAGAACATCAAAAGATATTGATATATCTACAGATGCGATAAATTGGAAAAGTGAAGTAACACTTTATGACATTATGAATGCGTCTTACACGCAAGACAGGCTTAATCAAACTCCAAAGAATTTTCAGGCTTATTCAACAGCCGGGAATGTAAATAATGGATTGCTTGATATGTTTCATGGCTTAGTTAGTATTAATAAAGATCCTTCAAGTGAAAACTATCGAAAACTAATGTTTACTACAGAAAAGATAAGAGAAGTAGATGGAACTAGTGGAGGTTTCTTGGCGTTTGATTTGTATTTAAAAAATCTAAATGATGCAAATCTATATTTGGGGAAGAAAAGCTATGTTAATTATGTAACGGATGATTCGGGAATTGACAATGCCGTTAGAGTAGCATTTGTCTTTGAAGGAACGGCTCCATTAGATAGTGACCCAGACAGTGTTCAAGCAATAAAAAGTGATGATGCAATAGTTGTGATATGGGAAGCTAATAGTAATAAGCATACGGATGCAGCTATTCTAAATGCCAAAAATGTGTATGGTATAGATATTACTGAAGATTTTATTGATATCGATTATTATGGAGTAAAAAAAGAATTTTCTACACCTCTATTACTAACTAGTACTGATGAAGAGTATTTTAGTAAGATGGATAATAATATTCGTACGAGATCAGATTATTCTAGTTCTACATTGCCAAATTATTCTTTATTTTCCTTACCTAGAGGTATAAGTAAGATAAGAATATATGCTTGGGTTGAAGGACAGGATGTTGATTGTGAAAATAATGCAGCCGGATCTGACTTTAAATTTAATTTTAATTTTACAACAAAAAAATAGGAGAGTTAATCATGAAAAAAGTTATTGAAAATATATTTATATTTATCGTATTAGTTATAATTATTGGAATGTCAGTTTTACTATTAAGCTATAATGAGTTTAAAGTTTCCGAATTTGGAAATAAGACATTATTAATAATCGATGAAGATATGAAAGATTTCAAAGAAGGTTCACTTCTAGTTGTCGAAAAGAAGAGAAGTGATAAATATGAGTCTGGCGATTATGTATTCTACTATGATACATCAAAAGAACCTGTAAGAACAATGTTCTCTCCCGTAATAGATTTATATGATACAGTTAATGGTGAAAGTTCCTATATAGTTGGAGATGACTATGTAGTAAATGAAACTCATATAATAGGTAAGTCAGATAATGTTAAAGAATATAAAAATATTGGTTCGGTCTTGAGTATTCTAGAATCAAAATGGGGCAATTTATTCTTAGTAGTTGTTCCTGCATTCATTTTATTCATGTATGAAATATTCAATTTAGTATATGAAATAAGTAAAGCAAAGAATAGTAAAAATAAAAAGAAGGCAACAAAAGAAGAAGTAGAAGAAGAGTAGGAGAATCCAGTATGTTAGAAGAAAAGTTTATGTTAGAAATAGATGAAAGTGTATCATTAGATACATTAGATAAAGTTTTAGATATGATTGAGTCTGTTAAAGAAACTGTTCAAAATAATATTCAAGAAGATATTGTTATAACTAATGAAAGAGAAGGAAGAGGACAAAAAAACGTTGGAGCTGTAATGGCTAGATGAAGACAATTGATGAATTAAGTAAAAGATTAGAAACTATTGATAAAAAAGCTTCTAATATGAAAAGTGATGTTCCTTCAGAACAATTAGTTTATAATGATAACCTTAATGAATTTCTAGATGAATTAAATGCCTATGAAGTTCAAATTAAGACTGCTTTAAATAAAAAGATCAATACTGTATTAAGTAGAGATAATGAGTCATTAGAAGAGTTATCTAATGAAATAGATGATCTAAAGCAAATATTACAATTTAAAGGTGAAGAGAATGCCTATTTAAAAGAGTCTGGATTAGATAAAATATTGTATAAAATATCATATTCAAAAGATGTAGATATAATAAATAAAAACATTAAAAAATATATTGAGAGAATGAAAGAATATGATGTTGAATTAGATGTAACTAAATTTAATTATTCTTATTATACAATGAAATATATGAGTATGTTTTTCGATAATGAAAGATATCCTAATTTTTATATTGTAATGAAAAAATACTTTGAAGAAATATATTGGTATTGTCCAAATATTATTAAACAATTAGTGTTAAACTTTATATCATTAGCTGATGCCAATAAAAAGACTATTCATAAAAGTATATTAAATAAGAAGAATACATTAATAACTAAGAAAGCTTTAGAAAATCAAATAATAGATGATCTATATTTTTTAAAGTTAAATGAATATTACAATAGAAGTAATAATGATACATTTTTTATATATGAATATTTATCAAACAACAGTGATTTTTTAAATAAAGCACTTAGTTTAAATTATGAAGATATAGTTAAAAAGTACTCTACTAAAGAATTTGTAACTTCTAGTGATGAAGATTTATTTATTGAAAATGTTAGTAGTTTACATTCTAACTTACTTGAATATATTAATTTAGGTAAATATAAATATGTGTTAGATTATGAAAAAGATGTAATTAATAATAAAGATAAACGAGAAAAGATCAATAAGAAAGATCTAATGAAGAATAGTAGTAAGAAGGATTCTATTAGTAGAAAGATTATTAAACTTAATAATTCAAAAGATAGATATAAGAATCATGGTAGACTTTATGAATCAATTGATAAGAAGATAAGAATTAACAATGCTTATTTAACTAGTTTAGTTGATGATATCTATAGATTAACTATTAAGAATTATATCGATTCATTTAATGAAGATATCGTTAATGGTCTAAGTATTAGTTCTAATATATATGATGCTATTAAGTTAGCTAATAAACATTATTTGGCTTTATCAAATATCATATATGAGAAGAAAATGGAAGTTGATATTTGTGATGAAATAGAAGGAATAGAAGATATACTATTTACGAGAAATTCATTTATATCGAGAAATACTTCGTTAGAGTTCTATGATAATATTAGTTCATTGATACATAAGAAATACTTATTATGTAATATTAATACAGATATAGATTTTGCTGATTATAATAACTTAACTAATATCATAGATGAACTATACTTTTTAATACTAAGTTATAACTTAAAGAAAAAAGGTTTAACACTAAATGATATAGAAATTTGTATTAGAAGATTACAGGATTGATAAAATCCTGTTTTCTATTGTCTTTTATTGTCGAATTTGGTATACTTTTATTATAGTGAGTAGTAGGAGGTAGATGATGAATAGTTTTGTAGATGATTATTTGTTATATATATCTAAGACAATAACTAATTATTCTCGAGTTTTACTTAGGAATGATGAAAATATTGCATTAGATAAATTAACAGATATTATTTATGACTATTTAGACGAAGTATTTTTGTTAAATCAAAAAGTTGGTAATTTTGATTTTCAACCAGTTTTAAATCTAAAATTACAAGATTGCGAAAATTCTCTTTTTAACTTATTTTTACAGTATGGAATTGTAGATCGTTTAAAATTAAAAGACAAAAATATTAAGAAGTCATTTGTATTTATTGTCGATACTATAAACTATTTTATAAATGTCGAAAAATACATTTATAAGAATGCGGATTTTTTTTATGATCAAGTTTCTCTTAAGATTTTGAAAAGCCAAACTTTTATTGACAAAGATGTTCTTTATGAAGCTTTGAAGTCTAATGAAAGTGAATTAGAAAAATTGTATAAGATTAATTGTGAATCTATAAAGAAGATGAACAATCAATCAGATAAGTTTTCTTATAAACTACAGACAATTTCGAGTAATGAGTATTTTCTAAATAGTTGTTATAAAAATGATGATCTGTTAGAGTATAAGGAATGTGAAACGGAATTTGTTTTAAAAGCTTATCGAAAAGATATCTATTTAAATTCTTTAGAAAGTTTATCTATTAATATTATTAAAGAGTTATTTGAAAATAAAAAAAATAAATATTTTGTTTATGTTCCGGAGTATATTGCATGTAGTATTAATGCTCTAAAGAAATTGTTGAAGATGTTTGATGTTTATTGTGTTAATCAACTTGTTTGTTTTATTTTTGATTCAGCAAGTATCATTAAACATGAACACCTTGATGATCTATTAGAAGGATATGAATACGGTGTGTATATAAACTCTGAAAGTAACTTAGAATACACCTATGATGCAGCTAATTATATGATATTCTTGTATGATGAAAAGTTAGAAGATTTAATTATTAAATGTTCTAAGACAAGTAATATTATTGTAACTGGCAAAGTAACAACTGAAGCTAAAGTTAAACTTGGAGAACAAAACATTGATAAATTCTGCAATATAAAGGTGGAATCAATGTGAACTCATCAGTAAAAGTAGATGCAAAAAGTGTAAGAAAGAATAAGTTAATATTTAAATTATTATACTTAATACTAATTTTATTATTATTAATATTCACGATTTCTTATTCTATTTTGTATATTATTAATACTAATGGTAATTTCACGATTTCCTTAGATGAAAATGCTATGGAAGATGAAAAACTAATCGTTTCACCAAGAAAAGATTTTTCTTATACAACACATAAAATTGTAGTAGATAATCTTGATTATATGGATAATATTTCAGGAACTTGGCTACCTGAAGATATTGATTCTGTAGATGGTCCGCATAATGGAAACAATTACATGGCATATACTTTTTATGTTAAGAATAATAGTAAAGATACAATATCTTATTCAGTATCAATAAATATCTTATCAGTTATTAAAGATGTTGATGATGCTGTTAGAGTTGTTGTTTATCGAAATGGCGAGAAAAGTATATATGCAAAAAGAACACCGATAGGTGATGTTGAACCGGGTACGATACCTTTTGTTAGTAAAGACATAGTATCGAACAATTTATATGAAAACTTTAAACCTGATGATGTTGATAAGTTTACTGTAGTTGTGTACCTAGAAGGTGATGATCCTCAATGTATCAATGATATTATTGGTGGAGAAATGAAGATGAACATGCTTATTGGTGAAAACACATTAAAATATGAAAGGTGATAAAAGTGAAAAAAGAAGACACAAATAAAAAGAAAAAAAGATTATTACTAGCTTTATTTATGTTAGTAATTTCTGGTGTAGCTTTAACTACTGCAACTTATGCATGGTTCTCTGCTAATACTGTTGTTACTACTTCTGATATCGATGTTAAAGTTACTGCTGCTACAGGTATTTCTATTTCAGCTGATGCTTTAAATTTCGATAAAGAAATTAGTATGACTGATGTAATTAATTTTGCTAAAGAAAGAGGTACTAATTCTACATTACAAATGCCTGAACAATTAAATCCTGTTTCTACTGCAGGTATCGTTGGTGTAAATACTGATTATACATTCGTAAGAGGAATGCTTGGAGAAAATAGTTCGGTAGTTGCTTTAGAAAATTCTACAGTAAATACTACTTTAGGAACTGATGCTGAAGGAAATCCAACATATACTGGTGGAGATTATTTAGCATTTGATGTATATATTAAATCTTCACAAGACTTAGATTTAAAATTAGCTAGTACTACTAGTATTTCTGCATTAGATGCAGCTTCAGGTACTGGAAATTTAGAGTCTGGTTTACGAATGGGATTCTTACCATTAGGTGCATCAACTGATACGTCTACTACAGGACAACAAAGTAGTGCATTAGCATTAAATAAAGTTCAAGCAGATTGGAAAATTTGGAATCCGGCTCCTACATTACATCATGCTTCAACATTAAGTGGATATGCTGATGGTGAAAGTGAGTTATCAAAAGGTTATTATGCTGCTAATCAAGCTACTAATGAAGTAGAAGGATTAAATACGAATGGTGAAACTGCTACTGAAGAAGAAATTACTGCAAATGCTAACCATTATGTAAAATACTTACATAAAGATGTTGATGGAACTACTCCTGCATACTTAACATTAATGGATTCAACTAATGCCCATTATATTCAAAATCCTGATGCTGATAATACTTATTCAGGAAATGTATTTAAAGTAAAAGCTGGTATTAATAAAGTTAGAATTTATGTTTGGTTAGAAGGAAATGACGTTGACTGTGTTGATGCTATTTCTATCTCAAACGGATTAAAGATAGCTTTAGGATTTGAAGTTGTTGGATCTGAAACTGGCGCTTAATAAATATGAAAAAGTTATGTAATTTAAAATTTATTGGTGATATATTTATAACTATTATAATTGTATTATCTGTTTTAGTTACACTGTTTTCGATAATTACTAGTAAGGACGGTATTCCTAATGTTAATGGATACAGTCCTTTTAGTATACAATCAAATTCAATGGCACCAGCATTAAAAAAAGGTGATATGATAATTACTCATAATAAGATTAATTTTAATGATCTAAAAGTAAATGATATTATATCTTTTTATTCTAGTGAAAATGGAAGTAATATTATTAAGACACATCGTATTGTTAATATAATAGATAATAATAATAATGTTAGGTTATATGAAACTAAGGGAGATAACAATGATACTAGTGATAAAGTATATATAACGGAGACTGATATTATTGGTAAAATGGTTATTCGTATTCCTTACTTAGGAGCTATAATCGATTTCTTTAAGAATAAATGGATATTTTTATTCTTAATAGTAATTCCTTTAAGTGGAATATTTATATATCAGATTATTAGTTTTATAAAATTATTATTAGAGTATAAATTATCTAAAGAAGAATAAAGGATGTCTATTATTGATATGCTTTTTTTGATATAATGATATAGGAGGAATAATATGATTATTGAATACGATTCTAGATATGATAATGATATAAAAGAATTATTTGTTGAATTACAAGAATACATTGTTAATATTGATAAAGAACACTTTAATATAGTTGGTAGTAATTATGGAGAAGAATACTTTAAGAAGACAATGGAAGAGATAAATAGTTATGAAGGCAAAATGTTACTTTATAAGAGTGATGATAAAATTGCCGGTTTAATAGTTGGACTTATAAATAATGATGATATGGAAGAATATGACTTTAAAGCACCTAAGAGAGGTCGAATAAGTGAATTAGTTGTATCAAGTAAATGTAGAAGTAATGGTATTGGTGCTATTTTACTTAATGCTATGGAAGATTATTTAAAGTCGGTTGGTTGCAAGAATATATTAATTGGTGTATTTGCATATAATGAAGGTGCAATTAATTTTTATGAAAGACATGGTTACCATACAAGAATGACTGAGATGATTAAGTCAATAGAAGATTAATTGGGAGGATAGTTATGAAAAAGATAGCAATAGATTTAGATGGAGTAGTATTTGATTCGGAAAACTTATACCGTGTTTATTCAGAAATATATGATACGGATGTTCATAAGAAGGACACAATAATAGATAATTCGCAAAGAATATTTCAAAAAAGGTATGATTGGGAAGAAGAAGAGTTTAAGAAGTTCTATAGAGATAATGCTGAGAAAGTATTAACGACTGCTAATATAATGACTGGAGCAGATATTGTTTTAAATAAATTAAAAGAAAAGTTTGAATTAATAGTCGTTACTTCAAGAGATGACTTTGAAACTGAAATAGCTAAGAAAAAGTTTAATATGTTAGGAATAGACGAAATAAAGATATTTAATAATGAACATCATAAAATAGACAGATTAAAATCTGAGGGTGTTGATTATATGATTGATGATGATGACACGATATGTATTAATGCAGCCGATAGTGGAGTAACTGCTTTATTCTTTAAAAACAATGCTTCTAATAAAATAATAAAAGATAAAGTTATCAATGTTAATAATTGGGGAGAAATTTACAAATATCTTATTTTAAATGAGAATAAAGATTAAAGAAAGGAGGATACCATGAAGAAAATTTTTAATATTGCAATAGTTGCTTTAATTACACTTGCATTAGCAGGATGTAAAATAGAAAAGACTGAGGATAATGATGATATTCATTCGTTTGAGGGAACGATTATAGAATGTGAAAATGCATCTATGATTGTACGTCCTAAGAAAAATGAAGATGAATATAGCTCTAGTAATAGATTTAGAGTTGAATATGTAAATGACTTTAATTCATGTAATGTAGGAACAAACGTAAAAATAACTTATGATGGTTTTATAAATGAAAGTTATCCTGCTCAAATTGGTACTACTAAAATAGAAGTATT
>CAZKFB010000016.1:0-23261 GCA_964551965.1 uncultured Muribaculaceae bacterium | reverse complement strand
TTGTTTGTGACGATAGCTTAGTGGAAACACCTCTTCCCATACCGAACAGAGAAGTTAAGCACTAATACGCCGACGATAGTGTAAGCGAAAATAGGTAGTTGCAAACTTTTTTTATTGAATAAAAATAAATATATATTTATAATTAATATAGAGGCTATATGAAAAATATTGAAAAAATTATAATCACAATTGTTGTTTTATTGATTTTAGGATATGGAATATTCATATATTTTAATCAGGATTTATTCTTTTGCCCTATTCTAAAATACTTCCATTTCTATTGTCCAGCTTGTGGAGTAACAAGAATGATCTTATCATTTTTAGAATTAGATTTTTATCAAGCATTTAGATTTAATCCTCTTATATTTATATTGTTAGTAATTCTTATTTTATTTTCGATTGTTCAAATGTTTATGTTTATTAACAAAAGAAAATTTGTTCACATAAATAATATGATATATATAGCTATGGTAATCATTTTAATTATCTATACTATTATGCGAAATATGAAATGTTTTTCTTTCCTTTTACCGACTATAGTAAATTAATTATAAAATTTTGTAATTATGTATTGCTATATAAAAGATAGTATTGTTATAATAAATTTAAGGTGATAATAATGGATTTTAAATATACATCAAGAGATGAAACGGACACTATGGAGTTAGCTGAAAATATTGAATCAGAAAAATTTCCTGGTATGGTTATTTGCCTAGATGGAGAGTTAGGTAGTGGTAAGACTGTATTTGTAAAAGGCTTTGCTAAATCATTGGGAATTACTGAGAATATTACCAGCCCAACTTTTACTATTGTTAAAACTTATGAAAATGGAGAAATGCCTCTAAATCATATGGATGTTTATCGTTTAGAAGAAACTGATGAAACTATAGCATTCAATGATTACTTTATGGGTGATTCAGTAACTATAATTGAATGGGCTGATCTTATTAAAGATAAACTACCTGAAGAGAGATTAGAAATAAAGTTTAAAGTAATTGATGAGAATACTAGAGTACTAGTTCTTAAACCTTATGGACAAAAATATGAAGATCTCGTAAATTATGTTATCTAGAAGCACTTAAGTGCTTTTTTTGTGATATAATACTCCTTGAGGAGTATACCTATGAAAGATAAGTTAATTACCATAATTCACATGTTAATATTTGTCTTAGCTGCAACTAGTTTTTTGTGGTTAGACATAAGATTGTTACTGATTGGTCTGACACTTTACTGGTTACAAATTATTATTTTTGATTCTTGTGTTCTTTCAATTGTTCAATTTAAGAATAAAGATACTGTCTTTATGGGAATTTATATTAATAAGTTATTACGAAAACTTAATATGAAAGAATTGACTATAAAGCAACAAAAGATATTTATGCGATATATTGAACCAATTATTATCTTAATATTGGCTGTAATATATCAAGTCATATTAAAGTTTAATACATTGATTTAAATAGGGAGGTATTACTATGTATACATTGTTTATTGATACTCATGATATAGAAATTATAATAGCTTTATATAAAGATGGAAAACTAGTTGATTCAATTATTAAAAGATCAACTAGACATCATTCGGAATTTATTATGCCAACCATTAGAGATATTATTTCAAATAATGGTATAGAAGTTAAAGATTTAGGAGAAATAATAGTAGTAAATGGTCCTGGTTCATTTACGGGAGTTAGATTGGGTGTAACTATTGCAAAAACTTTAGCTTATACACTTAATATACCTATTAAAACTGTTACTAGTCTAGAAGTAATTATGGTTAGTTCTAATTGTGAACTTCCAATCATTCATGATGTTAAAGGAATATTTGGAGGGTTATTTAAAGAAGGAAAATTAGTTGATGATTATTTTTATATGAGTAACAGTGAGTTCGAAGAATATAAGAATAAACACGACTATAAAATTGAGGATAAATATGAAATTGATTTTGAAAAAGTATATAAGTACTTAGAAAATAAAGAATCATTGAATCCTCATGGAGTTAATCCATTATACATTAAAGTTATTGAGGCTCTTAAGAATGATTAGAGAATGTAATATAGATGATATTGCATCAATTAATAAACTAGGAATACTTGCTAATGAAAACTTTACTAATGTTTATAATATAAGAGAAATATTAGATAAAGATTATGAATTCATATATGTTTATGAAGAAGATGATAATGTATTAGGATTTATTCAAATAGAAAAACATTTTGAAGTATTGGATCTTATTAATATAGCAGTAAGTGAAGATACGAGAAGAAAAGGTATAGCAAGTAAGTTAATTCAATATATAATAGATAATGTTGAACATGAAAGGTTTCTTTTAGAAGTTAATTCTAATAATAGTTCAGCTATAAAACTATATCAGAAGTTTAATTTTAAAGAGATTAATATTAGAAAAAATTATTATAGTAATGGTGATGCTATTATTATGGAAAGGTGGTTCATATGAAAGATGTTTATATATTAGGAATCGAATCTAGCTGTGATGAAACTAGTATGTCAATTATTAAAAATGGTTGTGAGGAGATAGCAACAACCGTACTTACTCAAATGGATACGCATGCTAAGTTTGGTGGAGTAGTACCAGAAATTGCTTCTCGTATGCATACGGAAAATATTACAATGGTACTTGAAGATGTGTTAAGTAAAGCTAATATGCGTGTAGAGGATGTAGATGCTATAGCTGTAACTTATGCTCCGGGACTTTTAGGTGGATTACTTGTTGGAGTAGAATTTGCTAAAGTTCTTTCTTATGTATACAATAAACCACTTATTGCTACTCACCATATTGCTGGGCACATATATGCCAATAACTTAGTTGGTAAGTTAGAATTCCCTTTACTTGCTTTAGTAGTAAGTGGAGGACATACAGAACTTGTTTTAATGGAAGATGATTATAAGTTTAAAGTAGTAGGTAAGACTTTAGATGATGCCGCCGGGGAATGTTTTGACAAGGTTGCAAGAGTTCTTGGACTTCCTTATCCGGGGGGACCAAATGTTGAAAAGTTAGCTCTTGAAGGCAAACCTACATATGATTTACCAGTACCAATGACTAATAATTCATTAGATTTCTCATTTAGTGGATTAAAGAGTGCAGTAGTTAACTTAAATCATAATGAAACTCAGAGAGGTAATGAAGTTAGAAAAGCCGATTTAGCTTGTTCCTTCCAAAATGTTGCTTTTGAAGAGTTAGTTAAGAAGACTAAGATAGCAATTGAGAAATATGATATTAAACGAGTAATAATGGCTGGAGGAGTAAGTGCTAGTAAACAACTTAGAAGTGAAATGCAACAAATGTGTGATGAACTAAATGTTGAATTCAGTGTTCCTCCAATTAAATATTGTACAGATAATGCAGCTATGATTGCATGTGCTGCTTATCCTAAATTCCTTGCTAAAGACTTCGTTGATTTAGATTTAAAGGCTGAAAGTCAAGTAGATTTATTTGGAGAATAGACTATTAATAACCAAATCTTGAAACATATATAAAATATATTTCTTGTGAATAATATTTTATATATTTTTTTTGTCTAATTTTATGCGTGATATGGACTTATTACCATGCTTTTGATAAAATATTCATAGAATAAGGAGTGGTGGTTATGAGTACTCTAACTAAAACAGAATTAAAACAATTAAATGAATATTTTCAAGCAACTAATTATTTAGCTGTAGGTCAATTATATTTATTAGATAATCCTTTATTAAAGAGAAAATTAGAATTTAAAGATGTTAAACACAGAGCAGTAGGACATTGGGGAACAATACCAGGTCAAAATTTTATATTTACACATTTAAATCGTGTAATAACGAGATATAACTTAGATATGATTTATTTAGTAGGTCCTGGTCATGGCGGACAAACAGCAGTTACTAACGCATATTTAGACGGAACCTATTCAGAAGTTTATCCTAAAGTATCTCAAGACGAAAAAGGTTTAAAAGAACTATTTAAACAATTCTCATTTCCGGGAGGTATATCTAGTCATGTTGCACCAGAAACTCCGGGAAGTATTCATGAAGGTGGAGAACTTGGGTATACATTAGCTCACGGATTTGGAGCCGTTTTAGATAATCCTAATTTAATTGCTGCTTGTATTGTTGGAGATGGTGAATCAGAAACGGGACCATTAGCTACTTGTTGGCATATTAATAAATTTATAAACCCAATAACGGATGGAGTGGTATTACCAATAGTTCATTTAAATGGATTTAAAATATCTAATCCAACAGTTATGTCGAGAATGAGTCATGAAGAATTAAAAAGTCTATTCAAAGGATATGGATGGACTCCTTACTTTGTTGAAGGTTCTGATATCGATCAAATGCAAGAATTAATGGCTACAACAATGGATGAAGTTATTAATCAAATTAAATCAATGAAAGAACAAGCAAAGATAACTGAGAATCTTGAAAACTATAAATGGCCTGTTATTATTTTAAGAACACCAAAAGGATGGACAGGTCCACAAAGTTGTGAAGGTAGTTTTAAAGCTCACCAAATACCAATTGTTATAGATGAGACTAAAGAAGAAAGTTTAATCGATCTTGAAAAATGGTTAAAGAGTTATCATCCTGAGAATTTATTTGATGATAATGGTAAAGTTAAAGAGAGTATTACTTCATTCTTACCAAAAGGAAATAAGAGATTAAGTAGTAGATTAGAAACTAATGGGGGTTTATTAAAAGTAGATTTAAAGTTACCTGATATAAAGAATTATATGTTAGATTGTAAACATGGAGATATTGAAGCTCAAGATATGATGGAATTAGGTAAATATTTAAGAGATGTAATCTTGCTTAATGAAGATAATAAGAATTTCCGTATATTTGGTCCTGATGAAGCTATGTCTAATAGATTAAATCATGTATTTGAAGCAACTAATCGTCAATGGTTACTTCCAATAGGTGAAAAAGATGAATTTGTTGCTCCTTATGGAAGAGTATTAGATTCATATCTTTCTGAACATTTTGCTGAAGGAGGCTTAGAAGGATACCTACTTACAGGAAGACATGGTATATTACATTCATATGAATCATTTATTCGTGTAATTGATTCAATGATAGGAATTCATGCTAAATGGCTTAAGATGACAAAAGAGATCGAATGGAGAGCACCAATATCATCTCTTAACCTAATATGTACTAGTCATATTTGGCAACAAGATCATAATGGATATACTCATCAAGAACCAGGATTTATAAATCATATTTTAAATAAAAAAAGAAGTATAACAGAAATATACTTACCTTATGATACTAATTCACTTATTTATTATGTTGATAAAGCTTTAAAGAGTGAAAATAAAATAAATACGATTATTGCATCTAAACATCCTCGTCCTCAATGGTTAAATGCTAGTGAGACTATTAAACATTGTGAAAATGGTATTGGTGTATTTGAATTTGCCAGTGATGAGAATCCTGATGTAATACTTGCTTGTGCAGGCGATACTCCAACTTTAGAAGTATTAGCTGCAACTAGTATACTTCATGAAAAATCTAATTTAAAAGTAAGAGTAGTTAATGTAGTTGATTTATTAACTCTTGAAAGATTATCTGATGAAGAATTCGATAAGATATTTATTCCAAATACGAAAGTAATATTTGCTTTCCATGGATATCCTAATGTAATACAAGATTTACTATATGAAAGAGGAAAACTATTTGAAACATTCGGTTATGAAGAAGAAGGATGTATTACAACGCCTTTCGATATGCGAGTTATAAATAAAATAGATCGTTTCCATTTAGTATTAAAGGCATTAGAAATAACTAATACGGATAATAAAGAGTTAGTTAAATACTGTAATGATACATTAAAAGAACATGTTTCATATATTAGAACAACAGGAGAAGATTTAGATATTGTTAAAAATTGGAAATGGAAATGTTAACATTTATTGTTAACATTTTTTATCTTATTTCTGGACATACATTAGGATCTGGCATATAGAAACAATGAGATTTATATCTTCCACTTAAATCTTGATTATACCAAGTCGATTTACATGCTTGATTTCCGGGTGCATAAAACCAAAGAGCATTAGTAGCCGGATAAAAGTACTCTCCTCGAAGGCATCTCTTAGCTAAGTTCTTTTCATTAGTTGTTGAAGATGATTGGAATAAACTTGAATTTGTGCCAACAAAACCTCCCGGGTTTTGATATATTACTTGATATATTGTTCTTATATTTTTAAATACATCACAAGTTCCTAATGCCCGATTAACAATTACATTACCTACCATTAGCATTGCAAGATTTCCATCACCTAAAGCCTCAGCTCTCATAAGTCTTGCCATTAAGTCTAATTCTTTTGTTGTATAATTAACTAACATAAAAAAATCACCTATCACAATATATGCAATAGGTGATTTTTTATAATTGTTTTTGAGCAACTCCAATAACTAAACTTCCAACACTTCCATCTTCATTAAGTATTTGAATAGTTATTTCTCCATCAGTTAAATATCTAAATACATTAGTTACATAGTTAGGATCTCCACAATCAACTATAAATGTATAATTAGTAAATTCAGTGCTTGTTTGATCACTCAAAAGATCATCGACACTAACTCCAACATTTCTACTAGTTTCATTCATTACTTTATCCATGTTTGGGCATCCAAGATTATATGCTTGGATAGCAGCAAGAACATTAAAGTCCATTTGTTCTAAACAGTATCTTAATATTACACAAGCAACGGATATATTAGTTACTTTATTATTTAAGTCTTCTCTTGTAATAACTGTTATATTTTGACCAGAATATTTTTCTGGAGTATCAGTAAGTACAATACTTTGATAACGGCCATTTACAAAGTCATATTCAGTTAATACTTGATCGTGCCAAGAATCAAATTGAATTTGCATTAGATTAACTTTTTTACCAGCACTTTCTTGAGTTAACATTGCCATTATTATATTAGGAGATATTCCCCACTTATTGGCATACTTTTCAACAATAGAATAGTAATCCTCATAAGCACCAATATATGTATTTGTATTAGTTAAGTCATCATATCTCAAATAAGCTGTATCAATAGGTTTTTCTTCAATTATGGTATTCTGACTTTCTGTATACTCATCAACAACAGTTTCTAATTCATCAATCATCTGATCATATTCTTCATCAAATTCATCGGAAACCGTTTCTAGATTAATTGGTATTTCATTAATAAAGTCTTCAGTAGCAATATTATTTGTGAAGTTATTGCTATTTGTATGCTGTTTATGTAGAGCACCAGCAGCAGTACCAAGTAAAGTTACTATTAAAGTTCCGCATGCTACTTTTCCACACGTTACTTTTAGATTTCTTACTACTTCATTTCTATGCTTATCTTTTTGATGTTTTGCAATAGCTTTATTGACTCTTTCCATAATATCCGGAATATATTCTGAATATCCATAAGAATAAAAATCTTGTAAGTCAGATATTATAACTGAAGTATCTTCACTATTTAATTTAATTAATCTATTAGATGCACGAACATGATCAAAATTAGTTTCATTGATTGCAATTAGTTCATCAATAGCTTCTTGTTCAGTTAATTCTGTTTGCTCCTCACCTTCAGTTATTTCACACATAAATTCATTGTTATCATTAAAAAAGAAATAATACTCTATCATAAATTCATTTCCTTTCTAACTATCTCAAATGTCTTATCATCAATAGGAAGCAATTGAATTTTATCATCTATCATTTTATATTCACTTATAGTAATTGTTTTACCATCAGTTAAAGCTATATAACTTGTATTATCTATCTTAACACATTGAATATATTGATATCTTTTATTATTAACAACGATATCTAACATAACTGCCTCCCTCTATTTATAATAATTATAGCAAATATTATTATAAATTAATAGATGTTACAATATTGATGATTTGCAGTATCAACAAATATTTGATATAATATACAACAATTTTAAGGGGTATTAATATGGAATGTTATAGGGAGTTATTAAATGCTAATGAAGACAATGTTGTAAGACTATTAGAGGAAAGTGAATTAAGTTATATTAGTAATAATGACGTGTTTTCTTCAGTAGTTAGAACTAACAATGGAAGAAAATATATAATTGATAATTTTGATTCTATTGTTGATAAAGTATCAGATTTAGACAATTTCATTTTTTTATGTTATCGTACATTCATTGATAATAAAGAATTTATAGAACATATAGCTTATCATCGAGATTTAAAAGTTCGTGCATTATTTATGTTAAGTGTAAGTGAATGTGAAAAGAGAAAACTAAGGGATTATTATCCTAATATAACTGAATACTTAGTTAATAAAGATGAAGCAGGTAATGTAGTAGATATAATAGATGAAGATATATTATCGAGAATTACTGCTAATATTCTAGACTTTGTTTATGATTCAAAAATGTTTAGGGAATTAAAAGAATTTATATTTGCTAATTATAAATATAATCATTTATTAAATAGAATACATATTATTGATGCGGATAATGATACTAATGATTTATTTCATGTATATGAAGAGATTACTTCCGATATCGATAGATTATATAAAACTTCTTCTAATTATAAGTTAGAGTTCTTAAATCAATGTAGAGAATTAGTTCCTGAATATTTAAGAAATAGTATGGATAAATTATTAAATGCTTTCAAAGATAGAAGAGAGATTGTTGAAAATATATTTGCTAATGATTTAGGAGATAGATTTATGCAATTTATTAATATGTATGCATCCATATCTGATCGACCAATTGTTGAATCAAGTGAGATGGGAACAGTTTGTTGGACATTTGTCGCAGGCGACTTCTTAATTAAATATATTGTGGCTTCTCATAGCGTATATGGTCCTGATTATGAAGTTCCAAGATGTTTCTTAATCAATAAACCTTATCGAGAAGAAGTTTCTCATAATGAGAATGGGGATTTCTTAGGTAAGTTAGAAGTTCAAGCACGTCTATTTGAACCATTGAGAGAGGATCAAAAAGACATCTTAGAACTATTTGAAAGGGAATTAGAAAAATTAGGTTACTTCTGTGATGATTTAATACCATGTAATGGAAAGTATAATATATATAGATTAAAAGATTATCACGATGCTGATATAGAAGATCCGGAAAGTCTACCAGAATGGTTTAAAGAGAATCCTTATGTATTGGTTGATCGTGACTGTGTATATCCAATTGAAAAAAGAGAAGAAGTAGAAAAGAAACACATTAAAGCAGAAGAGTTTATAAGAAAATTAAAAGGGGTTATAATATGAAAACAAATAATATGAAGATAAGAGAATATTTTAAATCTGTTGATGATTATGCAACTAGAATTTTTAGTCAAGATCATAGCGACATAGATGAATCAAAAAAGAGTTTTTATTATATTTATTTTAATTGTAATATAAATAATAATTTGAAAAACATTTTATGTCCAATCGGAGAGAATAGTTTTAGAGAATTTGTTGTTCAGACAGCATTAATATCAATGGTTATTTTCACCGATGCTTTTGTATATTTGCGCGCAAAAGAAAAAAGCGGAGATATAAGCACTGATGAACATTATCTTCTTTTTCAAATAATGTTAGGTATTGTAAGTAATGATTTTAAAGACATTTTAAAAGATATTAATAGTTTAGAATATTGTATAAAAATATCTGAGAAATATATAGAAGAATCTGCTTTAAAGAAAATAGAATATGCCAAAGCATTAGATAAAGAAGATGTAGAAAAACTTAGTAAATTTAATATATATTTTGAAGAAGAATATAATCACTACAATATTGAAATAACAAAAGAATTCTTACTTAAGCATTTAAATATTTGGATAAAAAAATCAGGACTAGAAGAAGGTATAAATACAATTACAAGATTTATTCTTAACTTATTTATTTTAAAAAGTGAAAAATTTGATAGTATTGCAAAAATAATAGTACCTGATGAAACTAAGAGAATAGAATTTATGGAATCTATAAACAGTAGAGATATGGATTCTATATCAGCATATATTAGTTCTTTCTATGAAGCACATAAAATAGATAATAGAAATTTAAAATAGATTGGTATTTCCAATCTATTTTTTATATTTAGAATTATAGTAATTAATTAGTGGTTTAGCTGATAAAGATTTTTGATATCCTAAATTTTTAAATACTTCTTCATAAGTATAAGCACCACCAAATCGATATATATTTTGTATTAAGTATTCAGTAATATCTTTAACTTTTCCATTTCTTAAAATACTATCTATATCACCTAGATTCTTATTTATTATATTGAAAAGTATTCCATCATATATATTTCCAATCGTATAAGAAGGGAAGTATCCAAAATGTCCTTCCGACCAATGAATATCTTGTAATATACCTTCTTCATAATTAGAAGGAGTTATTCCCATATACTTTTGATATTTTGTTATCCATAATTCATTGATGTCATCAACATTTAAATTATTATTAAATAGTTCTCTTTCAATTTCATATCTAATTATAATGTGTAAGTTATATGATAACTCATCAGCTTCCGTTCTAAGTGGACATATATTAACTTCATTAAGAGCATTCATAAATTCTTCTAAAGAACAATCTAAGTGAAGCATATCTTTAACTTTATCAAATATTGGAATCCAGAAATTAATATTCTTACATAAGAAGTTTTCAAAGAATCTTGATTGACTTTCATGTAAGGCATATAAGTTATCAATTAAGTTATTGCTATATACACTTAATTTTCTATCAATATTTTGTTCAAATATTCCATGACCACCTTCATGAATAACAGTTTTAATAAACGCAACTAAGTCATTAGTACCTTTTAAAGCAATTCTTACATCATCATAATTCATTTTCTCCGTATATCCATGAGGAAATATAGATACGATACCTCTAGAAGTATCAAAACCAATATACTCTAGTAAGAACAAAGCACATTTAAGTAGATCGTCATTACTAACATTCATAGTTATTTTTTTCTTATTTTTTTGGGAATTGCCAATAATTGGAATAATAGAATTCTTTAAATCTTCGAATAAAGGATCAATAACATCTATTGAAATACCGCGCTCATACTTATCTAACATAGCATCGTATATAGAGTCTCCCTCACCTAACTTTTCATAGAACTTTTTAGTAATATCAATCATCTTAGCTAAGTAAGGCTTAAACATCGTATAATCATTGTTTGCTTTTGCTTTAAGCCATACTTCCGTAGATTCACGAGAAATTCTACTTTTCTCAATAGCTAATTCTTCCGGTATAACACTTTTCTCAAAGTAAGACATACATAAATTGTGAATATATTTTTGTTCTTCATCAGATAGTTCTTTAAATTCATTACTAGATATAGTATTAAACAAAATTCTTCTATAAATTTCACTGTTTTCTAATTCAATCAATTTTCTTTCATATTTAGAAATTAATTCATTAATATGTTTTTTCGAATTAATTGGTGCACATATTCTAAGCTCCCAATTGAGAAGATTAATAGTTTCTTGTAGATATGTTATATCTTTTAAATAAGCAAGTAGTTCTGCCACATCAATCACTTTAATTTTATATTATACAATAATTTAATATAATTTTCACGATTCTTTAATATTATTTTCATATTATTAAGATATACTCTAATTGAATGGAGATGATAATGAAGATAATATTTAAAATATAATGAGAAAGGAAGTAAGTTAAATAACGATTATTAGATAGCAAACTTTGTATAAAGCAATTTGTAAATCAAATCCCGATACACAAATAATAAAGATTTCCTAAAAGAACAAAGTGCTACTAATAATTTAAAATAAAATTATTTATAATAATAAGTGTACTCAAAAAGGTTAGGATTTTTTCCTAACCTTTATTTTAATTTTCTCATTGGTTCCATTGCTTCATATGTACCTTTAGTTGCAAGTTCGTTTAGTGCCCATTCTAAGTATTCAATAAATACTTTATAGAATTCATTTAATGACATATTATCATTCATTGATATATCTAACATTCTTGGCCACATATTCTTTCTCTCAAGTTGTTTGTTTTTTACTTTCCCAATTTTTAATAAGTGATTAAATCTAATTGTATCGTCAGTAAAGGATAATTTTAATTTTCTAAATTCTTCATTGTCTATTCCTCCACCATACATTGTATGATATTTTAATTCCCATTCATCTAATAAATCTGTAAGACCTTT
This sequence comes from uncultured Muribaculaceae bacterium, assembly GCA_964551965.1. Lineage (GTDB taxonomy): Bacteria > Bacillota_I > Bacilli_A > RF39 > UBA660 > CAG-582. Next base: position 11,094 of record CAZKFB010000016.1, on the reverse strand, counting down.
AGTTACTCCCGTAAGTCCCATAAAACTAAATGAACTATTTAATTCATGAATACCTAAATTATCAGATTTCTCATTAGCAATAAATCTTCCATTATTTAAAGAATAAAGAGCATCTATTTTAGCGCTTTCTAAAAGTCCTTTAAATTCTTGATCATAATAGTATCTTCTAACTTGTTTATAGTTAAGAATATCTTTCTTTGCTTCGCTCATTGGAATATAATCAATTACTCCATATACTCCAAGTTCTAGATATAATGTATAAATAAAACTATCTAATAATGAAACTGATAATCCATTATTTTTAAAGAACTCATAGAATCTACTTTCATAATCAGGTTCTTCCGTTTCTGTAAATATTGTAGTAGCTAACATTATTGGTTTATCTCCCGTAAGTACTATTCTACTTTTCTTACCATTATCTGATTGTTTCAATATATCTTGTTTTAATTCAACTAAGTCTTCTTTTTTAAGTCCCATAATATCACCTATGAGACATATAATAACATCTAAAAAAAGATAAGTAAATATACTACTTATCAATTTTTTTAATTGCTAATTCATCATAACCAGTTTCTTGATCAAATTCTCTAGTAAATGCATAATCATTTAATTCATATATAACTAGTTCACATGTTGTATCAATAATAGTTCCATTCTTTAAGTGTCCACCAATTGTATTGCCTTTATTATCTGATACCGATATATGAATATGAACATCTTCTTTAGAAACTGTTCCCGTAATACTTACAATTTCATAAGATTCCTCTCTATCAATATAATCTTTTGCTTCAGCAAGTCTAATGTGTAAGTGACTTAATGAACCAACTCCCGATACAATAACACCAGCATTGATATTATTATCCTTACAGTATTTAATTATCTCAAGTTTTAAATCACTTCCTCTAGTTAATCTAATAGCATGATTCATGAGATTCACCTCCTAATTGATAAAATAAATATATCATTTAATAATAAATATAACAATTATAAATTAAGGGTTGATTAATTTAAGAAAACATTTATAATAGTACATATATTTTTATGAGGTGATATTATGTCTATACCTTTAACACAAGATTTTAATGGACAATTAAGTTTATTTGGAACAAATGAAAATAGTTTAATTGTTGTAAGTCCCTACAGTGTATTAATAGATACTATTAGTAAAGGAATAAAGTCTTTTCAATCAGAAATATCTAAATATCGATTATTAGAAGATAGTAATCAAAGTTTAGAAGATACTAAATTACAATTAGAAGAAAGATTTGATAATTTTATCGATTACTTTATTGAACAATTCAATGGGGTGTCTTTAGATGAAGTAGTTGAACATTATGAAGATGATGCTTCCGAATGGCATAAATTAAATAAAGTATTGTTATTCTATCTTAAAAACTATGTTTATAACAAAGGATTAGTTAAAACTTTAGATGATCCTCGAGCAAGTATTCTAGAAAGTGTTATTTCTCTAGATCAAATTCGCTTTCGTGAAGAATATTATAAAAGTATATTAGAAGAGATGAATAGAAGAAAAAAAGCTCGTGTAGAAAATTATATTATATATGATGGCAATGATTTCTTAGAGGAAGTAAATGAATTAATTAAATCTAGAGGAGAAAATATGGCTAGTTATTCCATTGCTCCTCGAGTACAAGAGTTAGTTAGCAAAAAGAATTTCTTAGAAGATCTATTTCTTTCTAAAATAGAATTAGATGATGAAAATACTAGAGGAATACTTGCAATGTTATTCTTACATTATTTAAGAGAATGTATTTATAACGATCCAAGAAATGCAAATATTAATAAATTTATTGAAAATATTGAATTCTTTGTAGTAGTTAATTACTCTCCTAAATTTTTATTAAGTAAACGCCAAAAAGAAGCATATCAAACAGCTCTTAATAATGTAAGTAAGAGAATGATTAATTATGTTGAAAAGAATAGTGCACCATTATTCAAAGCAATTAAAGATTATGATTTAATAGAGAATAGAAAAAAGAATCATAAATTATTGATGTTTGAACAAACGGAAGATTTAAAAGATTTCCCTGAACCTCATACAAGTAATGAAATAAAAAGTATGTTAGAAACTTTCATCAATAGTGTATTTTTACCAAAACTAAGATTACCTAGTGATAACTTGCCAATTTTTTGTGAAGATGCAAAAGAAGCTCGTATAGAAGCTATGAAGCTTACATTAGTATATTTAGGAAGATATGCCTATAAAGAAAAAATGGGGGCCAATGAAGAATTAATTTGGCAATTAGAAGACTATATATATGATGATAAAGATTTTTCATTAGATCAAAATGATATTGGTGAATTGTTTTCAACTAAATCAACTATGTTATCTCGTGTAGGTGTTCGTAGAGTTAAACAAAGTTATGGTAATGATCAAAAAAAATTAAATTTAGTATAATAAAAAACTTCCATATTGGAAGTTTTATTCTTTTATTGCAATATTTGATGTATAATTAGGGAGGATGGTGTACTATATGAATCAAGAGAAGATTGGAAAATTAATCTCAAAATTAAGAAAAGAAAAAAAATCACTCAAGAACAACTTGGACAAAAACTAGGAGTAAACAGTAAAGCCGTTTCTAAATGGGAATGTGGAATTACTTTAGATTTTTCAATTACTAATTATTATGATGCAATTGATTCTGCAACAGCAATCTGGTCGGGGACTTGGTAACTAATAATTAGGCAGGCTTCCTAAAAGGATATCAAATCATCTTAATAAACTGTGTAAGAAATATACTGAACATAATATATTTATTACATAGAAATTAGTGTAGTACTATAAAAGATTTCATATATTAGGAGGCTTGATAGTTTTACGAATTAATTTATTTATATAGACAATAGTTTTCAAAGTATAAATATATTGATATTTTTAAGGAGAGATTATTATGAAAAAAAGAAGAATATTATTTATTGGAATAATTGTAATTTTATTATTTGTAATTATATATTTTCATTCTTCTTCTGATGCTTACTTACGTTTTGATACAATTCCAAATTGTAATAATCAATCTACAGATTATTTTATTGATGATATCAAAATCTCTTTTATATGTATTGATAATGTATATGTAAAATCAAATAATGAATCAGTTTCATTTCAAGAGTATATTGAAGTAAATGGTATCGATGATTTTATTGGTAGTCTTTCCAAAAAAATGAAATTAGTTGCGGTATATAGAGATGGTGGTACTAAATTATATAAAGATAATAAAATAACTAGTAAAACCGGATTCTCAATGTTAAAGTGTAATAAATTTGATGGCAATAAATATAATAATGATATTTATATTGGCCCCAAAAACATGGGATACTATGAAAACTTTTGTATTAGAGATAATTAATATGAAGATTTTATAAATACAAATTCGAAGGAGAAAAAATGAATAGTATTTTAAAAAGAGTAATTTTATGCATATTACTGTCGCCATTTTTAGTTATTGGTGTAAATAATGTTAATGCAGCAACAGGATGGGCATTCAATGTAGGTACTAATGGTGGAAGTGGGGAACCAAATACCGATCCTGATACATCTTATGTCCAAGACAAATTAATTAATATGGGATATACTTCTCGCAGAGTAACTATTCCAACATTTGAAGAGCTAACTCGTAAGATTCACTCAAGCAGGTATTTCATGGAAAGTGATTTACTATTTTTTGCAGGACATGGAAATTCCATGTCAATGTCGTGGAATTATATGAAAAAAGGTGGCATTTATAAGCAAGCTATTTCAAATGAAGATGCTGGATATACCCACTTGGGTTCTGGTTATTCATTTCATGGAATTGGTCAATATAAATTAAGTAAGGTTAAATTTGCATTCTTTGCAGGATGTGAAACAGCGAAAGGATTTAACAGTATTGCTGAATATGCGTTTAATAAGGGAGCTAAAATTTCAATTGGATGGCAAAGCACAGTTAATGACAGTGATGCTTTAAAGTGGGAAAAAAGATTTTACGATAGATTAGCAAAAGGATATACAGTTTCTGAGTCTATATCATATGCAAATTTAGGTTTATATTTAAATACAAGTGTAAAAGGTATCGATTATTTCGGAAATAAGGAAACGACAGTTAATAGTGTTGGAAATGAAGCCTTTAGTCTAGCTGATGAAACTTATGAACAAAGTAAAACATATTATTTTAAATCGGTTGCAAAAGAATACCCAAATTTAGAAATACCTACTAGTATTAAAACTATTAATTCTCAGTTCAAATTAGATGATTATATAATAGAAAGTACAAGTAATAAAGATGGAACAATATATGATTATTACTATACAATAAATGGAATAAAAACAAATATTGGTTATACTGTTTTTGAAGACAATTATAATAATATTAAAATTGTTGATAATACTACTAATTATAATTTAGCATCTTTAACTAAAAATCATAGTAAAAAAATATATGATTTAGAAAAGAAAATTAATCAAGTATCAATTAGAGAAAAAGCTTTAGAAAATTCAAAAATAGAATATATGGATGAAAATAAAGAGATATTTAATGAATATAAATATTATAATGTTGATGATAATAAACTTTATTATATTGTAGAAGTAAAAGTAACTGACCCAACTTTTGGTACATATTCAATTGTAACATATAAAGAAGAAATTAAGTAATAAAGCAAATGGTTAAAAGATTAAGCAAATTGGTAAAAATATATCATAATAAGCAAATCACATGATTAGCTTTTATTTTTGTGGTGTGAAACTTTTTAATGGAGAATAAGTAAAAAAGTTTCACACTAAAGAAAAATTGTAGTATAATTGTAATTAGAGGTGAATAACTATGAATAATATTCAAATACTTGAATTAATAAATCAAAAACAATTGCAAGAAACTGAATTAAATTCAATTGTTTATGGTTCAATAGAAATTCGAGAAAAAGATAATAAAAAATATATCTATACTCATACCAAAGAAGATGGCTTACAAAAAACAAACTATATAGGTGAGTACAGTGATGATTTATATAATTTAATTCTAAGTAATAATATAAAAGCAAAACAAATCAAAAAGAATATAAGAGAAATAGCAAAGAAACTAAAAGAATTAAATTATGTAGATGAAGAATTATCTATTGAGGTTTCAAGAAACATTGATTTTGCAAAAAAACATTTAGTTGATACTATTTACAATCAAGCAATATTAGAGGGCGTAGCAACAACTTTATCAGATACAGAAAGTATTATTGAGGGTGGAAAAGTAAATAATATGTCTTCAGATGATATCATGAAAGTTGTTAATTTAAAACACGCTTGGGAATTTATTCTTAATAAAAATGTTATATTGAGTAAAACTGATTACAATTTACTATGTACAATTAATAAACTAGTTGAAGAAGGATTTTACTATTCAACAGGATGCTTAAGAACAACACCAGTTAAGATCGGTGGAACTAGTTGGGCTCCCACTTTACCAATTGAATCACAAATTATAGAAGAACTAAACTTAATACTTGAAAAAGAGGAAGAAGATGTAAGTAAAGCTATTGATTTATTACTATATGTTGTGAGAAAACAAATGTTTATTGATGGCAATAAAAGAACATCAGTAATTTATGCAAATCATTATTTAATTAGTAAAGGTAAAGGATTTGTAGTTATACCTTTTGATAAGGTAGAGAAATATAAAACATTATTAATTAAATATTATGAATCTAATAATAATAAAGAAATAAAAGAATTCATTATAAAAGAATGTTATGTTGAAATATAATAATAAAAAACTTCCAAATATGGAAGTTTTATTTTCTAATGGCAGGGGATGAGAGAATCGAACTCCCAGCAAAAGTTTTGGAGACTCCTATGTTACCATTACACCAATCCCCTAGGTGTTTAACAACAAAGTTATTTTAGCATAATTAAAAAAACATTTCAACAATAATATAGAAACATAATCTATATTATTATATAATAGGAAATGAAAGAAGTGATACTTTATGTTAAAAAAATCTAATGCAATTGATCGTCTACTTAGATTTAATCCAAATCTTGGAGTTCGTCGTTTTGGTTTACCTGATATTGGTAAGAGAAATGATGGAGATTTCTTTAATCCAACAGTCCAAGCTATTGCTGATGCCATTGATTTTTATGGTTATGAAGTCAGAGATGAGAATATTGCAACTATACCCGATGTTGATTTAGGTGGTGGAAATCCAACTAATTATAAACCATTTCCTTTATCTATTGAAAAGATGAAGAATTCTTTAGATACTTCAAAAATGTTTAAATATCCTTATACGGAGGGTGATGATAATTTAAGACGTATTCTACTTGATTATGTAGAATCTTTAGGATTTATAAATGATATGCCTTATAACTTACCTGATGTTGATGATTTAGGATTAAGTGTTCATAATTTAACTTTTTTACCTTCTACTTCAATAGCTTTTAATATGATAGTTAATATTATTGCTAAACCGGGAGATGTTATATTGATTCCAGGACCTAATTATGGATTATTTACTATTCGTGCTGAAAGAGCTGGTGCTGAAGTTGAGTTACTTCCTTTAGCAGAAGAAGATGGGTGGAGAGTTAATCCGGAAAAGTTAGCTGCTAAGATTGATGATATTAATGAGTCACTTCAAAAAGTATATAATAGAAGAAAAGGATATGTACCTAGAGTAGTAGCTTTCTTAAATACTAATCCTTCGAATCCGACAGGTAAGTATTTTGGTGAGAAGGATGCTGATATATTAAAGAGAATATCTGATGTATGTATGGAAAGAGGAGTATTTGTTATTGATGACTTAGTTTATCGTGATTTAGCTTATGATAAAGATAATATGCCAAAACCAATATCATCAATAAAAGGAGCATTTAGAAATACTATTTCTATGTTTGGCCTATCTAAGTGTTATGGACTTGCCAGTTTAAGAGCAGGATTTATTGTTGCTGATGAAATTATTATTCGTGAACTTATAAATAGAATATTTCAAAGTATGGATTCTAGTCCTGATATAGTTGGACAAGCTTTAGTTGGAGCATTTAATATTACACCAGAAAGAAATAAAGTATATGATGAATATTTCACAGAACTAAGAACTATTTATCAAAAGAAATATGCTATTTTAAAATGTTTAGTAGATGGCATAGATAAAGTAAAAGATGAATATAAAACTTGTACGGTAGAAACTATTAAAAGTATTATTAATGATAAAGAACGTGTAGAAGAATTACTTAAAGGGTTACCATATATTAAGATACCTAATAATTTAGAACCTGATTCAGGATTCTTTGCTATCATTGATTTTACTGAATTAAAGGGTATGAAATATAAAGGTCGAATTATTAATACGGAAAGAGATTTGTTAAGATTTTTTTATAAGACATGTCGAATAAGATTCTTAGTTGGTCAATCTATTTCATGGCCAATAGAGTCAGACTTAATAGGTCGTATTACTTACGCAATAGATGATAATGTAATAGTTAATTCATTTAATATGATGTATGATGCTATTAAATTATTAAAGCCTAAAGATGAATATGAAATAAGATTAAATGAATTAAAAGATCAAGAACAAATGGCTCGTATTAAAGTCGATGGATGGCGTAATGCATATGATAATATTATTTCTAAGAGTTATCTTAAGAAGTTAAATTATCAAGAACAAACAGAAAGATACATAGCTAGTTTTGATGAATATAAAGATTTAGTATATGTAGCTGTTAATGGAGACGAAGTATTAGGTTATTCTTGTTTCAATGATTTAGAATCAGAAAAGTATGATTCCGAACTTAGAAGTTTATATATTAAAAATGAACATTTAAATAAAGGTATTGGAACTTCTCTATTTATTGAAACTGGTAAACACTTACATGAATTAAATAAACATAATATGATTGTATGGTGCTTTAAAGAAAATATGAATGCTCGTAAGTTCTATGAAGATTTAGGTGGATCTGTTGTTGAAGAGAAGACCGTAACTATAGGTGATAATACATATGAAGAAGTATGTTACTATTATGATCTAGATACATTAATTGAATTTTAGAAGGAGTTTATTATGGGGGAAATGGAAAAAGAAATTAAAGATATAGTCGATTCAATAAACGACTATATAAATGGTAATGATACGAAAGAAAATTATAAAGTTATTTTAAATGTTGTAGATGGATTACATGAATATATTAAATTAACTAAGAAGAATAAATTAAGAGCAACATTTGTCTTCTTAGTATCAAAGATTGCTACATTTATTACTACACCATTTCTTATGAGAGAAGATATATATAAGGAAATAGTATCTTCATGTAAGATGGACTATGAATTTTATTTAGAATCAGTAGATAAGTTAAAAGAATATGTTGATGAATGTGAAGCAAATGGAGAATATCCCGATTTGGATGCAGCATATTTATTATCTATTAATTTATCATTAGTATTTCGCGCTTGTATGAGATATATGGGTTATATTAGAACATTAGAAAGTTGTTATAAAAATGATATTGCATTTCAAATGAATATAGAAAGCAATGGTAGACAAGAAAAGGCTGAAGTAAAGAAACTTACTATGATTACTGATTCAGCAATTGAAGAATTAAAAAAAGGAGAAAGCTTATAGAGCTAACTCCTTTTGTTTTTGAATATTTATGGTAAATGCTATTTTCTCAGTTGCCATTTCTCTAACAAGTTCATTTTCGATATATAAACATGCTTCACTGAAGGACATAGTACCATTAGCAACACCAGAAAAATATAAGATAACTAAACTTTGTACTTTATCAATATCAATATTAGTAATACTACTTAAAAAGCGGCAATAACTTTCTATATCAACTAAATTCTCCATTATAATTCTCCCCTTTGAATTGCCACATATAATAACACATTAAAGCTTTATTTGCAAATTATTTCTATCTATTATTATTGATTTATAATTAGCTTTAAAAATCCCATATTGTCTTTTACTAACTTTTAATCCTAGTTTTAATGCATCATAAGTATCTTCAACTTTTATTTCTGGACTTTCTTCTTGAAATAAATCTTGATATATTGCTTCAATAGGGGAATAGAATAATTTATCTCGATGTTGATATCCAGCCATTATTTTTGTCTTTAATACATCTAAATAGTGAATAAATAATTTAGTATCTTTAACCAAATATCTTAAGATTACTAAGACATTTTCTATTGCAACAGTTTCAGCATCTCTTTCAAATGTAAAATATGGGTAATAGTAGTCATAAAGATTTTCTTCAATTGATTCAGTATGTTCTACTTGCCTCATAAGAATAGGAACTAATGGATAATCTTTAACGTGATAACAGTAGTTTTGATATATATGAACTACTTCATGAATAATAGCTTCTATTATTATTATATTAGTTACTAATATATAATTATCATGATTCAAAAATTTAGCTTCTAATCTTCCTTCAAATAACATCATTTCATAAAAAATTCTTATTTTTTGTATATGATAGTTATATGTGGCAAGAGTTCCATCACTTCTTTTTTCGGGAATGATACCATGATAGAAATCTTGTGCTTCAATTAAAGACACAAGGCCATCTATATAAACTTTAATATCATCTAAAGTAAATATTGAAGTTTTAATCTTATTTAACATAAATGTTGGTAATTTAGATAGATCCATATATATCACTGGTTATTTATTATATCAAACTATTTTTATATATGCTATAATATTTTGGAGGTTTAATTATGAAGAAATATTATCATTTTGAAATAAATATGACAGTAATGAATATTCTATCTATTGTCCTATTTATATTACCATTTATAATACTATTCTCATTCGAATATCGTATGACTTTAGAACATACAGGATTATTATTAATAGTTATGTTATTCTATCTATTATTACATGAGATATTTCATGCTATTGGATATTCATTATTTGCAAGTAATAAGAATAATATTAAGATAGGTATTACGTTAGAAAAAGGTGTCTACTATGCAGCTTGTCAAGAACTAATATCGAAAAAAGGTATTCTAGTTTCTCTTATGATGCCATTAGTATTTTTAAGTCTTATAACATTCCCGATTGGAGTAATATTCCACTTAGATTGGTTAGTATTCTTATCAATAGTTAATTTTAGTGGTGCTATTGGAGATATGTTAATGTTTATACTTATACTAAAGTGCCCAAATGATGTAGGTTATATTGATTATGATAATTCAGTTGGTGCTTATTTAGTTAGTGATCAAGATCTATCTAAGATTAAATCATTGGGATTTAAATTAGGTGAGACAGGAAATTATAAAGATAAAAAAGTCGATGAAACAGTAAAGAAATTTTATGTTTCAAAAGTATCAATTATATTATTAACAATTTTATTAGTTTTAGGTATAATAGGAATTGTTTTAGATTTTATTTAGAATGGAGTGAATAAAATGTTAGAAATTAAAAATGTTTCAAAAATATATAAAACGGGAGACTTTACACAAAAAGCACTAGATAATGTTTCCATTAAATTTAGAAATACCGAATTTGTATCTATTCTTGGACCTTCGGGATCAGGTAAGACAACATTGCTAAATATAATAGGTGGACTTGATCATTATACTAATGGAGATTTAATTATTTCAGGCGTATCTACGAAAAATTATAAAGACCATGATTGGGATGTTTACCGTAATAGAAAAATTGGTTTTGTTTTCCAAAGTTATAACTTAATATCTCATCAAACAGTTTTAGCTAATGTAGAACTTGCTTTAACTCTTTCTGGAGTATCTAAAGATGAAAGAACTAAAAGAGCAAAGAAGGCTTTAAAAAGTGTTGGACTAGAACAACATATGCATAAGAAACCAAATCAATTATCGGGTGGACAAATGCAAAGAGTTGCAATAGCTCGTGCATTAGTTAATGATCCAGAAATTCTATTAGCTGATGAACCTACCGGAGCTCTTGATACTAAAACTTCCGTTCAAATAATGAAGATTTTAAAAGATATATCAAAAGATAAATTAGTTATTATGGTTACTCATAATCCAGAACTAGCAGAAAAATATTCTACAAGAATAGTTTCTTTAACTGATGGAGAAATAACTAATGATACTAATCCATTTAATGATAAAAAAGAAGAAAAAGAGA